>BTQL01000015.1:0-42467 GCA_036985855.1 Acidimicrobiia bacterium
GGTCGTTCAGATGGCGCCATCGCCGTGCCGCCGTCCTGGCAGATCGCGATGAGTTCGTGTCCCGAGTCTCGCGCCCAGCGGCGGATACGCTCGCTTTGAGCGAACGCGCTGTCCGGGTCTTCACGCCCGGGAGTTTGCCTCGCGTAGCCCGCGACGTTCATGGCTGCCTTCCTGACACGACCAGTATCGCATTTACGCGCTCAGTGGGCAATCATGGCCGATGAGTGGTCGCCTGCAGCGCATGTGGAGCTGGTACGCTGGCAGGACTTTGGTACGAACGCTCGTCCTGAACGCAAGCAACGAGCCACTGTCTGTGGTTGCTGCGCGTCGCGCTGTCGTGCTCGTGTTCCGAGATCGTGCAGATCTCGTGGCGAGTAGCGAGCGCACATGGCATGCCGCGTCGATCGCTGTCGACGTTCCCTCCGTGGTGCGGCTGCGGCGCTACGTACCCGTGCCCTACGATCGAACGATCCCTCTCAGCCGCAGAGCGATCTTCCTGCGCGACGAGCATCGATGCCAATACTGCGGGCGGCGCGCAGAGAACATCGACCACGTCATCCCAAAGGTTCAAGGCGGATCGCACACGTGGGAGAACGTTGTCGCTTCATGCCGGCGATGTAATACCCGCAAAGGCGGTCGGACGCCTGCTCAGGCAGGGCTCGCGCTGATCCGCAAGCCGGCTAGACCCGGTCGATTCGATTGGGTCCACATAGCGGCGGGCGGACTGACCGACCGGACGTGGGAACAGTTTCTGAGCTGATACTATCTGATCACGAGTACGGGCACGGGCGATCTTCGTACCAGTTTCGCCCCGGTGGAACCGAGGAGGCCCTGGAAAGCGCCGTGGCCGTGGGAACCGATGACGATGACCTCGGCGCCGATCTCAGTCGCAAGATCCATGATGTCGGCTTCGATGTCATCGCCCTCGCGAACGATCGACTCTGCTGTGCCTCCGAGCGCGCGTATCGCTTCGACGACCGGACGGGTCGCCTCGACTCGCTTGTTCCCGAGGTACTGGTCGATCACACTGTCGTCGCCCGGCCAGCCAGATGGTGTCGACATGTCCACCTGTGGTGAGCCGACATACTCAGCGTCGGAGTCGACATTGATGCTGGCTCGCTCTCCGTACTGACTACGCAGTTCCTGGAGCAATCGGCGGGGAATCCGAACGACCGTGGCGACCGTCGTTGTTCCTGGTTCACCCGAAAGGGCGATGGCGAACTTCGCCGTCTTCTCGATGTTCGTCGTTCCGTCTGTGGCTACCAACACATGCATGTGGTCGTTCCTCTCAGATACACACCGTTCAGGGTAGCCGTGCGCTTTGTGCGACTGCCGAGACGTTGGTCGCCGTTGCAGTGGTGGATCGCGTCGCGAGAAGATCACGAAATGGGACATTCGAGTTGATAAGTGGCGCGAAGTGGGTTACAGTGGGGCTTCGTGGGAGATTACCCGGAGATGATGGAGAACTCGGAACATGTTCCTCGGCGAATACAGTCATTCCCTCGACGCGAAGGGTCGGGTGGTCATGCCCTCGAGGTTCCGTCCGGGACTCGAACGCGGCTGTGTTCTCACGAAGGGCCAGGAGCGCTGTCTGTACGTCTTCGCTCTAGATCGGTGGGACGGAGAGGCACAGCGCGTGCTGAAGCTTCCTCGCACGGATCGTCGAGCCCGCAATTACGCGAGGTCGTTCTTCGCTTCGGCGATCGACCAAACCCTGGACAAGGCGGGTCGCTGCCAGATACCGGAGTCTCTGCGGGCCTATGCGGGCCTCAGCAAGGACGTCACGGTGGTCGGGGTGGCTGACCGTGTCGAGATCTGGGATACCGCAACCTGGGAAACGGTCGCTGCAGAGGCGGACGAGTACTACGCCGGGATCGAGGAGGTTTTGTCGGAGGAAGGAATATGACGGCAATGGTTGTCGACGATGCACAGTGGGCTGGCTCGCGGTCAGTCCCCCGGATGCCAATTGGGAGGCCCCTTACTCCGCCCGCTTCCATTTTGGCGCCAGCGCTCCGGGGGACTGACCATGGATCAGCCCACTCCAGGCAACAGGCCGTATCACGTTCCCGTGATGGTCGCCGAGGTCGTGTCGTGGTTCGAGCCGGTGTCGACTGGCTGGATCGTCGATGGGACCTACGGCGGGGGAGGCCATAGCCGTGCTCTTCTCGACGAGTATCCAGACGTTCGCGTTGTCGGTATCGATCGCGATCCTGATGCTCTCTCCAGGGCGACCCCCGACGACAGGCTCACGCTCGTGGAAGCGAACTACCGCCATCTCGCCTCGATCCTTGGCACTCGGGGTATCCCGGATCGCGTCGATGGCATTCTGCTCGACCTGGGAGTCTCGTGGCATCAGCTCGACGATCCCTCGCGAGGATTCTCGTATCACCGAGCAGGGCCGCTCGACATGCGCATGGGTTCCGACGCACGTACAAGGGCCGACGACATCGTCAACGCTGCTTCGGTGGAAGAACTCGCTGCGATCATGTCACGATACGGCGAGGAGCGATTCGCTAGGCGGATTGCCGAGGCGATCGTACGCGGACGCCCCTTCGCCGATACAGCATCGCTCGCTTCGTGTATCGCACAGGCCGTTCCGGCGCCTGCACGTCGCGGCGGGCACCCTGCACGCAAGTCCTTCCAAGCACTACGGATCGCCGTCAACGATGAACTCAACGGTCTCACCGAGACCATGTCCGATGTGTTCGACCTTCTCAGCATCGGAGGCAGGATCGTGGTGATGGCATATCACTCACTCGAGGACAGGATCGTCAAGCGCGCTATGAACGATCGCGCTCTCGGATGTACCTGCCCGCCGGACCTCCCCGTGTGCGTGTGCGGGGCTGAACCCGATGTGCGGATACTGACCCGCAAGCCGATCCGTCCGACGACGGAGGAGATCGGTCAGAACCCGCGTGCTCGAAGCGCCCTCCTGCGCGTAGCCGAAAAGGTTCTCTGATGACCGCGCAAGCAGTTCCGTACGCATCGAAACGGGCGAAGGTGGTGCGTCAGACTGCCGGGCGCACAGGTGGGCCCCGGATCGTTCCGCTTGTGTTCTTCACGATCCTTGTGATCGCGGTGTTCTTCTCGATGATCTATCTGCGCATAGCCCTGGACCGTTCGGCCTTCGAACTCGACACGCTCAACGATCAGATCGTCCTCGAGGAGTCCAGGCAGCTTGATCTGCGCCTGGAGATTGCTCAACTTCAGAATCCACAACGGATCGCCGCAGCTGCTGAAGTGATCGGTCTCGTGTATCCGGAGGAGAGGGTTGCCGTCGTCGTCGACGGCATCACGCCCAGCGCCGAGCTCACCGATGACGGCGTGCCCCTTAGGGCTCTGAGGGAGAACAGCCCGTGACCGAGCCGAGCATCAGCTGACGCCGAGAACGGAGCACATGATGATGAACTGGCCGGACGCTGGCGGCTGGGCTTCTATCACTCGCAACAAGCGAGAAGCGAAGCCATGAAGCCGCGGATCTGGAATCGTGGTGATCTGCGGCTGCTCGTTGTCGGTCTGGCTCTGGTTCTTGCGTGGGTGGGTATCGGATACCGATTGCTGGATCTTCAAGGTACGCGGGCCGTTGCACTCGCCAGCGTCGGATTCGATCAGCGTATCCAGGAGCAGGCGATCGAGTCTCCCAGAGGAACGATCTATGACCGCGATGGTGTGGAGCTCGCGATGACGATTGACGGCTGGAACGTCGTTGTGGATCCTCAACTTCTCGACGATCCACTCAGCGCGGCTTTGATACTCGCACCGTTCAGTGACACCGATAGCCAGACGCTGGCGGCCGTTCTCAGTGAGGGCCAAGCATCTGGTAGCAGATACGCGGAGATCGCTACGCGTATCCGGAACGAAGAGAAGAACGCGATCGCTGCTGCGGTAGACGAGGCTGATCTCTCCGGCGTGTTCTACAAGAAACAGCCCCTGCGTGTTTATCCCGCAGGTTCGGTGGCTGCCCAGGTCATCGGGTTGACTCGGTACGACGATGGCACAGGAATCGAGGGCTTGGAACGGACGTTCGATTCGGAACTTCAGGGCCGCCCTGGCCGACTCATCGTCGAACGAGACCCGTATGGTCGTGTGATCCCACAGGGACAGACGCTTCTCGAACCTGCCGTACCCGGGGCGAACATCGTCACGACCATCGATAGAGAGATCCAGTTCGCGGCAGAACAATCACTTCAAAAGGCTCTCGAAAGGACGAACGCGATCGCGGGAGCGGTGGTGATTCTCGATCCCGATACCGGAGAGGTCCTCGCGATGGCCAGTCAGCCGGGCTTCGATCCGAACGACCGCTCCACCGCGGTTCCAGAATCGATGCGGAACCGTGCGGTGAGCGACGTGTACGAGCCTGGTTCTACTCTCAAGACCGTGACGGTCGCTGCGGCGATCAACGAGGGCGTCGTTACCGCGGAGACTCCTATCGATACGCCTCGGTCGGTAACAATCGGTTCGTTCGAATACACAGACGAAGGTCGTATGCCGCCATGGATGCCGGTGGCTGATGTTGTGAAGCGTTCCTCGAACGTGGGCGCGATCGAGATCGAGCGAAGACTCGGAAAGGAACTCCACTACAAGTACCTGACCGATTTCGGCCTCGGAAGTGTGACGGGTCTCGACGTCGCGGGCGAACGGTACGGCGTGCTGGAGCCGCCTTCACAGTGGTCTCGTACCTCCGGGCCGTCGATCGCTATCGGTTATGCCGTTGGCACGACGGCGCTCCAGATGGCGGCCGTATATGCGACGATCGCCAACGACGGCATCTGGACCGAGCCGTATCTCGTGAAAGAGATCGCCTACGCCAACGGTGAGAGTATTGTGACGAAACCTCGTACGAGGCGTGTTCTCACACCCGAAACAGCGGCGACCATGCGCTGGATACTCGGGCGCGTCGTTGAAGAAAATGGAACGGGCCGTAGGGCCCGCATGGATGACTACACCGCTGGTGGCAAGACGGGTACGAGCCAGAAGTTCGACACGACAATAGGTGCCTACGTCGAGGATACGACGGCATCCTTCATCGGAATGGCTCCACTCAGTGACCCACGGATCGTTGTTGTGATCGTCCTCGACACGCCCAGAGGAAAGGCGGAAGACGGTGTGGATCTCTCGCTCGGAGGCGCGTCCGCTGCCCCTGTCTTCGCTGAGCTGGCACGGGTAGCTCTTCACCAGCTGGGTGTAGCCCCTGATCGGAAGTGACATGGCAGGTCATGGTGTCACATTGGGAGCGGTCGCAGCGTCGCTCGAGGGTGTTCGATCGATTTCGGGGCCCGACGTCACGATCACCTCGATCACACACGACTCGCGGAAGGTCGGACCAGGGGTCCTGTTCGTTGCGATAGCAGGACAGAGGAGCGACGGCCATGATTTCGCGAGCGCAGCGGTCGCGGCAGGAGCGAGCGGCCTGCTCCTCGAGCGGCCGGTCGAGTACGACGTGGGTCAGATCATCGTCCCGGACACGAGAGTTGCCATGGCGTGGGCTGCTCGGACCGTCTATGGCGAGCCGGATCTCTCGCTCGAGATCGTTGGAGTGACCGGAACGAACGGGAAGACGACTGTTTCGCACATGTGCGAGTCGATCTGGCACGTTGCCGGGAGGAGAACCGGCCTCATCGGTACGCTTGGCGCGCGGATCGGTGGTGAACCTATCCCCATCGAACGTACGACTCCGGAAGCAACTGAATTGCAGGAACTGCTCGGAACGATGCGTGATCAGCGTGTCGAGGTCGTTGCGATGGAGGTGTCCTCTCACGCGATCGCCCTTCACCGCGCCGAGGCTATTGCGTTCGCCGTCGTCGCCTTCACGAACCTCTCTCAAGATCATCTGGACTTCCACCGAGACATGGATGCATACCTCGAGGCGAAAGCCTCACTGTTCACTTCTGGGCGGGCACGAGCGAGCGTGATCAACATCGATGACCCGTACGGCCGGCGTGTTCGGGACATCAACGAGATCCCAGGACTCACCGTCGGATCAGGTCAAGATTCCGATGTTCGGATCACCGATGTCCGTGATTCGGCCGCCGAGACGAACTTCGTTCTGCACCATTCAGGGAAGGCGCTGAGCATCCGCATACCTCTGATCGGTTCCTTCAACGTGTCGAATGCCGCCCTGGCTGGAGCGATCGCGATCTCAACGGGTGTGGATCCAGCTGCCATCGCCGATGGCCTTGCGAACGTTCCCGTCATCTCCGGCCGCATGGAGGTGATCGACCACCCGGGACCGTTCACGGTCATCGTGGACTATGCGCACACACCTGACGCTATCTCCGAGGTGCTTCAGGCCGCGAAGGCGGCTGCAACGGGACGCGTGATAGCGGTCATCGGAGCCGCAGGGGACAGGGACCGAGCCAAGCGATCGCTCATGGGCGCGGCGGCCGTTCGCTTCGCCGACATCACAGTTATCACTTCAGACAATCCAAGAAGCGAAGATCCTGCGACGATCGCCGGCGAGGTGCAGCGAGGTGCAGACGCGGTGCCGGGGTCGAACGCACGGACGGTGCTCGACCGGCGAGAAGCGATCGTCGACGCGTTGTCGATGGCTCGTCACCATGACATCGTGCTCATCCTCGGCAAGGGTCATGAGCAAGGTATCGAGGCGCACGGTGTGCTGGCGCCCTTCGACGATCGGGTTGAGGCGAAGGCCGCGCTGAACGCCCTGGGATGGGAGACGCCATGATCGAGCCCGAGCTCGATCTCCATTGGACGCTTGGAGACATCGCGCGCTCCCTCGGCGGGGTGCTCGTCGGTGACCCTTCCGTATCCATCACAGCGGTGACGACCGACAGCAGGTCGGTGCCAACCGACGCGCTGTTCATTGCGATATCGGGTGAACGCTTCAACGGGCACGACTTTGCTGCCTCGGCGATAGCCGAAGGCGCAGCAGCAGTTGTCGTCGAGAGTGGACAGTGTCGGGATCTCACACCCCGAATCGAAGTCGAAGGTACGATCGAGGCGCTGAGGGCGCTCGCCGTCGAACGGAGAACTGAACTGACGATGCCCGTCGTTGGGATCACAGGTTCGACCGGCAAGACCACGACCAAGGATCTCGTGGCAGCTGGAATCACGGGTGCATGGGCCTCACCGCGCTCGTACAACAACGAGATCGGCGTTCCTCTCACGGTTCTCTCAACGCCGGCGGACGCTGCTGCGCTGATCGTCGAGGTCGGTTCGCGAGGCGCAGGTGACATCCGATGGCTCGCGTCGGCGATCCGGCCAGACGTTGCCGTCATCACGAATCTCGGCGTCGTCCACCTCGAAACCTTCGGTTCGGAATCCGGCCTGGCGGACGCGAAATTCGAGCTGATCGAGGCGCTGTCTCTTTCAGGCACCGCCGTCATCCCTTCGGACGAGCCGCGCCTGCATCGCTCAATCGAGCAGCGCACGATCACCTTCGGAACTTCCCCCGCGGATGTGGTCGTCTCCCGATCAGGTGTGAATCGGGATGGCGCAGCCATCTACGAACTGCTGGTGGCCGCCGATACGTACAGTGGGACGCTGGCGATGGCGGGGTCCCGTCAGGCTTTCAACGTCGCGGCTGCCGTTGGTGTCGCCATGGCGCTCGGCTCATCGATCGAATCGTTCCTTGCGGGGATACAGACCGTCTCGGGTTCCCCGTGGCGCATGGACGTGCATCCCGGCCTCTACACCGTCGTCAACGATGCGTACAACGCCAATCCGCAGTCGGTCGCTGCTGCACTGCACACCGTTGCGGCGATGCCCGGACGATCTATCGCTGCGCTCGGACCGATGGCGGAGCTCGGTGGCGTCTGTGAGTCCCAGCATCGGGCCATGGGGGCGCTTGCCGCATCGCTTGGATTCGCGAAGGTGGTGGTCGTAGGGCCCGATCACGGATACGCTCTCGGAGCTCCGCGCCTCGTTACACACGCCACAGATATCCATGCGGCTCGGGATACCCTCACCGACATCCTCGAACCCGGAGACGTCGTGTTGGTAAAGGCATCCCGTTCAGCGGGTCTGGAACGTCTCGCTCTGGCAATCATCAAGGAAGCCACACCGTGATCTCTCTGCTGATGTCTTCCGCCCTTGCCTTCGTGCTCGTGATTCTTGGCACTCCACTGGCCATCAAGGCTCTTCGGAAGCGCAACATCGGGCAGTTCATCCAGGCAGAGGTCGAGGGGCACATGCACAAGCAGGGTGTTCCGACGATGGGTGGGATCGTCATCGTTGGAGGAGCCGTGATCGGTTACGTCGTGGCCCACTACAAGATCTTCACCTTCGGCGAGGGGTTCGGATTCTCTACCCAACCAATGGAGGACAAGGCTCTTCTCGCTGTGTTTGCGCTCGTGGGTATGGGGGTGATCGGATTCGTCGACGACTTCCTCAAGTACGCGCGGAAGCGAAATGAAGGACTTTCGAAGCGATGGAAATTCAGTGGTCAGCTCCTGATCGCGGTGGTGTTCGCGTGGGGTGCAACGCGCGCCGGTGTCAGCCGCGAACTCTCATTCGCCAGGCCGCTCGGGATCGATCTTGGGCCCATCCTGTTCTTTGTGCTGGTGCTGGTGATGCTCACGGCGACAGCCAACGGCGTGAACCTGACCGATGGCCTCGATGGTCTCGTAGCGGGATCGTCCACGCTGGTGTTCGGTGCGTTCGTTCTGATCGCATTCTGGCAGTCCCGGAACCCCTCTTTCTACCAGGTGAACGGTGCGCTGGACATAGCGATCTTCGCTGCCGCGGTGCTCGGAGCGGCTCTCGCGTTCTTGTGGTGGAACGCTGCCCCTGCGGGCATCATCATGGGGGACACCGGATCACATGCCATCGGCGGGGCCATAGCAGCGCTTGCACTGTTGACGAACACGCAGTTGTTGCTTGTCGTGCTTGGCGGTCTCTACGTCATGGAGACCGTCTCGGTGATCATGCAGGTGATCTCGTTCCGAGCTTTTGGCAAGCGTATCTTCCGCATGGCTCCCATTCATCACCATTTCGAGCTCAGGGGGTGGCCGGAAACGACGGTCATCATCCGCTTCTGGATCCTCTCAGGGATGACGGTCGCGATCGGGATCGGCCTGTTCTACGCCGACTGGGTTTCCGGAGCGGGCTCGATCGTTCCATGAGGTACCTCGTGCTCGGTGCGAGCCTCCGCGGGTTGGCCGACACGGCACGGATGGCCTCGCGCGAAGGTGCCGAAGTCTGGCTCTTCGACCAGGAGAAGGCGCTCGATATCGACGACCTACCGGACAACGTGACGGTGCTGCCCCGAACATGGTCGACGGACTACCTGGAGGGAGTCGACAGGATCGTAACGAGCCCCTGGTTCGCGGAGACGAAGCCACCGCTCGCTGATGCTCTTGCCGCCGGCATCGATGTCATCACGGAAGCGGGGTTCGGACTCGAGCGGCTCACGGTCGACTACCTGGCGGTCACCGGAACGAACGGCAAGACGACCGTGACCGAGGCGGCCACTGCGATGCTGGTTGCGTCCGGCGTCGACGCCCTGGCCGGCGGTAACGTGGGCACGCCGGTGTCCCAACTCACGGACGACGACGCCGATCTTGTGGTGCTCGAGCTGTCTTCGTACCAGCTGCGGTTCATGGATCGGCTCGCACCCGTCGCCGCGGCGCTGTTGAACATCGCTCCAGATCATCTCGACTGGCACGGATCTTTCGATCGGTACGTCGAGGCCAAGGCACACCTCTTCGCTTCGATGGCTTCCGATGCCGTGCTCGCCTACAACGCCGACGATCCCGTCGTCGTAGATGTCGTTGAGCGGGCGACGTGCATCGTCGTGCCGTGCTCGGGTGTGCGCGTTCCCGACGGTGGCAACGGAGTCGATAGCGGGGACGTTCTGATCGGTGAACACAGGTTCACCACGCCGCTATCAGACCCGAGTTTCCTCTTCGACCTCGTGGCGGCCGCCACCATCGCTCTCGCGGCAGGTGCGGGACCTGAAGGCGTTGCACAGGTGCTCACAACGTTCTCGCCCGGCGAGCATCGGCGCCAGATCGTCTCGGTGACCGACGGTGTGACGTGGATCGACGACTCAAAGGCGACAAATCCCCATGCAACGGTCGCAGCGGCGGCTGCGTACGACGATGTCATACTGCTCGCCGGCGGGCGCAACAAGGACCTCGACCTGGCGTCCCTCGTAGATCTCCCATCTGTGCGCACGCTGATCGTGTTCGGCGAAGCTGCCAACGAGATCGCTGCGGTTGCCTCCGGGGACGTTGTGATGACCTCGACCATGGAGGACGCCGTTGCGAAAGCAAGGGAAGTCGCGGTGGAAGGCGATACGGTGTTGTTGTCGCCAGGGTGTGCCAGTTTCGACGAGTTCTCGTCTTACGCTGAACGCGGCGAGGTTTTCACACGCCTGGTTCGTTCCTCTGAGGAGATTGCGGGATGACGGATACGGTAGCGAGAAAGCGTGCGGCGTCGCATCCGCGGACACGCGAGCGCGTTCATTCCGCGGGCGGGAAGCGTTTCGCGTTCTTGCTCGTGATCGTGGCGATGCTCTTGATCATCGGTCTTGGAGCGATGCTGTCGGCTTCGTCCGTCGTTTCGATATCGGCAAATTCCGATCAGTTCAGGTTGTTCACCAAACAGGTGATGTGGGTGGGTCTCGGTCTCGGAGCGCTTGTCATCGCGGCGTTCGTTCCCTACAGCCTGTGGCAGCGTGTAGCGCTCCCTCTGTTCTTTGCGGTCGTGGCGGGGTTGGTCCTGACCGTCTTCATCGGTGACGAGCGCGGTGGCGCTGTCCGATGGATCGTTGTCGGTCCAATCACCTTGCAGATTGCAGAGTTCGCCAAATTCGCTGTGATCTCGCTGCTTGCCGCTCTCTTGACAAGGAAAGGCGATCTCGTCAGCGACATCCGCCACGTCG
Organism: Acidimicrobiia bacterium; assembly: GCA_036985855.1. Lineage (GTDB taxonomy): Bacteria > Actinomycetota > Acidimicrobiia > Spongiisociales > UBA5794 > B3-G11. Next base: position 10,847 of record BTQL01000015.1, read on the forward strand.
TACTTCCCGTTGGTGCGATTCTGGGAACGGTCTCGCTGTTGCTCCTTGCGCAACCCGACTTCGGGACCATGCTTCTCATCGTGACGTCGGCGTTCATCATGCTCGCGGCGTCGATGGTTCCGCTGCGATTCGTCTTCGGCCTGGGTGCTCTCGGCGCGCTCGCGATGACGGCGCTTGCCATGTCTGCGGACTACCGGAAGGATCGTCTCTTGAGCTTCCTCGATCCCTTCGCTCAGCCGAAGGGACTGGGCCTTCAGGCTGTGCAGTCCATGGTGGCGCTCGGTACCGGCGGGTTCTTTGGTGTGGGGTTGGGCCGGAGCCGCGCTCGGTGGTCGTGGCTCCCCAACGCACACACCGATTTCATCTTCGCGATCATCGGAGAGGAGACGGGCTTCGCTGGTGCCATCATCGTCGTGACCCTCTTTGCGCTCCTGGCAGCCGTTGGCGTGTCTATCGCGTTCCGGGCACCGGACATGTACGGTCGGCTGCTCGCGATCGGTATCGTGGCGTGGTTGACCGTGCAGGCGCTCATCAACATCGGTGGTGTTGTCGCGGTGCTTCCCATCACCGGTGTCCCGCTTCCCTTCATCTCGAGCGGTGGCAACGCGATGCTGGTCAATCTCTTCGCTATCGGAGTGTTGCTCAGCATCGCACGCGCCTCTCGCGCAGGTGACGAAACGTGACCGTTGGCATCGCTGCGGCAGGATCCGGCGGTCACGTCTACCCGGCCCTCGCCGTAGCAGAGGTACTCGTTTCGCGTGGTCTGCCGAGAGAGGACATCATCTTCTTCGGCGGAGACCGTATGGAGGCCTCAGTCGTCCCTGCGGCCGGCTATCCATTCGTGGGGGTTGATATCCACGGCATCCGACGGTCACTTTCCCTCGACAATCTCACGTTGCCGTTGAAGGTGCGCACAGCACGAAATGTGATCGTTGAAACCATCGACTCGAAACGCATCCTTGCGATGGTCGTGTTCGGTGGATACGTATCCGGTCCGGCTGCACTCGCAGCAGGGAACCGCAAAATCCCTCTCGTGGTGCACGAGGCGAACGCCGTGCCGGGAGTCGCGAACCGTCTGATCGCTCGTCGTGCCGACACTGTGTTCGCGGCTTTCGCCCCAGCGCTTGGCAAGCTTCCGATGGCAGAGGTTGTCGGCAGCCCGCTTCGTTCGGGATTCGAGCAGTTCGACCGTGAAGGTCTTCGGGTACCGGCCCGTGAGCGATACGGCATCGATTCGGATGCGACAGTTCTCGCAGTGATCGGAGGAAGTCTCGGCGCTGTCGCTCTCAACGATCTCGCTATCCAACTAGCGACGCGTACGGACCGTTGGTACCACATTGTTCACGTCACAGGCCCAGACCACGTCTCACAGGTCGCTGCGATATCGGCTTCTGTTGAACGATGGTTGGTCAAGGGCTACGAGGATGACGTGCCGATGCTGTACGCCGCTTCGGACCTCGTTCTCTCGCGCGGAGGAGCAATGACGGTTGCCGAGCTGCATGCGACGCGGACGCCGGCAGTCATCGTGCCGTTGCCCGCGGGTGGGGCGTACCAGGGTCTCAACGCAGCCGACGCTTCGGCGGCAGGTGGCTTCGTCGTGCTCGACCAGTCGGAGCCGGATGTGATCCTCGACACAGTGCAGGGGTTACTTGCCGACGACGACCGCCTCGAGGCGATGTCCGCAGCCCTTGCCGATGCGCCGCATCTCGAAGCGGCTCGCATCGTCGCCGATCGTATCCTCGAGGTGCATCGTGGTTGAGCGCGTGACGATACCCCATCGTGTTCACGTCATCGGCGCCGGCGGCGCAGGAATGTCCGGCCTCGCGAAGCTGCTGAGTCAGCTCGGACATGATGTATCCGGATCGGATCTGAAGCCGGGCCGGATGCTCGACGCGTTGGCCGATGTTGGGGTCGAATCCTGGATCGGGCACCGGCCGGAGGCTATGACGAGAGTGGATCTCGTCATAGCATCGTCGGCCGTTCCGGACTCAGACCCGGAGCTCGTCGCTGCTCGGTCACACGGAGTGACGGTTTGGAGGAGGCCTACGTTGCTTCGAGCGTTGACCACCGGACGTAGGACGATCGGCTTTGCAGGGACGCACGGAAAAACGACATCGACCGCCCTCGGCGTCACAGCGATGCGAGAGGGCATCGGACAGGATCCGACTTTCCTCGTAGGGGGTGAGATGGTGGGTCTCAACACCGGTGCGTCGCTCGGTGCCGACGACGTGTTCCTCCTGGAGGCAGACGAAGCGTTCGGCACCTTCCGCCACCTGTCGCTTGACGCGATGCTCGTGACGAACATCGAGCCGGACCACCTCGATCACTACGGAAGCGTGGCTGCTCTCGAGGATGCCTTCGCACAGGTTGCTGCGACCGTCGACGGGCCGACGATCGGTTGCGTGGATGACGCCGGCGTTCGGAGACTTGCTCAGAGGACCGACATAACCACGTACGGGTTCTCGCAAGACGCTACCTGGAGGATCACGTCCCTCGAGCACAGTGGCGGCGGTGTCGGGTTCACGCTCGTCGGCCCGCGCGGATCAACGGACGTGTCCCTGCGTAAACCAGGAGAACATCTCGCGTCGAACGCAGCAGGGGTCCTCGCTCTCCTGGGAGAGTCGGGCTACGACGTGGGTGCAGCATCGCGTGCGCTCGAAGGCTTCGCAGGCGTTCGGCGTCGGTACGAGATCCGTGCGAAGGTCGGCGGTGTCACGATCGTCGACGACTACGCACACCACCCCACGGAGGTCGCCGCGACGGTCGCCGCCGCCTCCGTAGGCTCGGAAGGCCGCGTCATCGTTGTCTTCCAACCGCACCGATATACCCGAACGGCGGATCTCGCACCGGCGTTCGGCGCTCCACTTGCCCTCGCAGACACGGTCATCGTGACAGACGTATACCCTGCAGGAGAGCGGCCCATGATCGGTGTGAGCGGTAGGCTCGTTGCGGAGGCGACCGAAGCGGCAGGCGGTAACGTGCGCTTCATCCCGAGGCTCTCCGACGTCGCCGATGTTGTCGCCTCCGATGTTCGGCCCGGCGATATCCTCTTGTTGCTCGGAGCCGGCGACATCACATCGATCGCGACGGACGTCGCGAAAGCGATCGAGGCACGACGATGATCGAACACCCTGCCGTGCGAAGGGATGTGCCGCTGGCTCCACTCACGACATACAAGGTCGGTGGCGACGCCAGGTACTTCACAGAACCGGCTGATCTCGCCGAACTGAGAGAGGTGCTTGCCCTGGCGCCGGAGGGAATGACTGTCGTCGCTCTCGGCCGTGGAAGCAACGTGGTGATCTCCGAGGCCGGCATCGACGGCCTCGTCATCAAGCTCGGTCGATCGTTCCAGGTCGCAGATGTCGGTCCAGGTGGCCTGATCGTTGCTGGAGCAGGGGTCGCACTTGCGAAGCTCGCCCGACTGGCCGCGAGCTGTGGCCGGGCGGGGCTGGGGTTCTACGTCGGCATTCCTGGATCGGTCGGCGGAGCTGTCCGAATGAACGCAGGGGGCCACGGCTCTGACACGTCCCAGGTGCTCGACCATGCGCTCATCCTCGATGCATCCACCGGAGAAGTCGTACGCGCGACATGTGCGGACCTCGGGCTCTCGTACAGACACTCGGAGCTGACCGATGACGATGTCGTCGTACAGGCGACGTTCTCGACGACACCACGCGATCCGCAGCTTCTCGAAGAGGAGCTGCGCTCGATCACGCGCTGGCGCAAGGAGCATCAACCTGGAGGAACGCTCAACGCCGGCAGCGTGTTCAAGAATCCTGTCGGTGACCACGCAGGCGCCATCATCGAGCGGATCGGCCTGAAGGGACAGCAAGTCGGCCGTGTGCAGGTCTCGCCGGTCCACGCCAACTTCCTGGTTGCCGCGGATGACGCCAGTGCCGACGATATCTTCCGGTTCGTGCAGCAGATCAGATCGACCGTACTCGATCGCACAGGGATAGACCTCGAGCCCGAGGTCAGGTTCCTAGGTGAGTTCACAGACGTGAGGGAGCGGGGATGACCACGATGAATCCGCGTGTCGCGCAACGCAGACGCGACGTATCAGAGGATCGGGCTCGGCGTCGATTGCGATGGATCCTCGGCATCATCGTCATGGTCGCCGCTGTAGCCGTGGGCTTCTGGTTGATCCGAAGCCCGATCCTGTCGGTCTCGTCGATCGAGATATCCGGGAATGATCGTTCCGACCCATCTCGAGCGCTGAACGCTCTCGGGGTCATCGTCGGGACACCGACGATCGATGTTGATGGTGGCGCCCTCGAGCGGGAGATCGAGGCTGATCCCTGGGTCGCGTCGGCAGAGGTGGACGTACGTTGGCCGGGCGCGATCACGATCCGCGTGACGGAGCAGGTACCCGTCGCTCCTGCACGGGCCGGTACCTCGTGGGTGCTCATGTCCTCCGAATCGACTGTGATCGGACCGGTACCGAGCCCAACCGAGGATGCGCTGGTGATCGACATCGATCTTGGTGGTGTGGAACCAGGGGCGATCGTCGAAGACCAGATGGTGCGCGGCGCTCTTGTGTTCGCCTCTTCGCTGCGGCCCGACCTTGCGACGGGTGCAGTGGTGTATCTCGAGGGCGGAGGGCTGTACGCGACCATCCGGGGGCACACGGTTCGCCTGGGAAGACCGGTCGACCTCGACACGAAAGCGACCGTGCTCGCTGCGTTGATCGACGAGGGGATCGCCGAGGGTGCAACGATCGATCTGATCGCACCGCTCCGGCCTGCAGTGACGAACCCTCAACCTCAAGTTGAGGGTGAGGAATAAGCACCCCGGGTACCTCGACCTTGTGACTAAGGTTTGTTCAGTACCTTCGTGGGGAGGGATGCAATGGCGGATACAAGCGGGTCACCGACTACATACCTCGCAGTGATCAAAGTGATCGGCGTCGGTGGCGGCGGTGTGAACGCCGTCAACCGAATGATCGATCTTGGCGTAGGGGGCGTGGAATTCATCGCCGTCAACACCGACGCGCAAGCGCTCCTGATGTCCGACGCGGATATGAAACTGGACATCGGGCGTGAATCGACTCATGGTCTCGGCGCAGGAGCGAATCCGGAGGTTGGCCGCGAGGCTGCCGATGATCACAGGGACGAGATTGAAGATGCTCTCGGCGGCGCGGACATGGTGTTCATCACAGCGGGCGAAGGCGGTGGCACGGGGACGGGTGCTGCGCCGGTCGTTGCTGAGGTCGCTCGCTCGCTCGGTGCACTGACCGTCGGGGTGGTCACCAGGCCGTTCGGGTTCGAAGGGCGAAGGCGAAGCGTTCAGGCGGAGCAAGGTATCCAAGCGCTGAAGGCTGCCGTCGATACGCTGATCATCATCCCCAACGAACGACTTCTCGAGATCACGGATGTCAACACACCGGTGACCGATGCCTTCGGAATGGCAGATGAGGTTTTGACCTCGGGTGTGAGGGGGATCACAGAGCTGATCACGACACCCGGGCTCATCAACGTCGACTTTGCCGACGTAAAGACGGTCATGGCAGATGCAGGATCTGCAGTGATGGGGATCGGTGTGTCCACCGGCGACTCCAGAGCTCAGCAGGCCGCAGAGAAGGCGATCTCGAGTCCTCTCCTGGAAACATCGATGGAGGGCGCACGGGGTGTACTGCTCTCGATCGCCGGCCCGCGCGATATGACCTTGCACGAAGTGAACACTGCAGCAACTCTGATCAGCGAACATTCGGACGCAGACGCGAACATCATCTTCGGATCCGTGATCGATGACACGCTGGGAGATGAGATGCGGGTCACGGTGATCGCAGCCGGATTCGATCGGGATCGGAGAGGAACTTTCACTCCCCAGCCATCGACGCAGGATCCCGCCGGCCGGTCCAGGCCCTCGATCCTGGGCGGGACTGAAGGATCAGCTCACGATCCGGGAACCGATGAAATGGAAATTCCCGGGTTCGTCCAGGGATGATCCTTCCTCCGGAATTCCGGGGGGTCGCGTTCGGAACGAGGAGCCAGGGTGACGGACGCTCCGACGGCGGAATCCGCACATCGATTTCCGATTCGCTCGGCATATCGCCCCATTGGGCCACGGTGACACAGATCCACAGTTCGCGTGTCGTGTTCGCTTCCGAGCCAGGGCACTACGGCAATGCGGACGCACTCGTGACAGATGTACCTGGCCTCCCTATCGTCATCGCAACGGCAGATTGCGTGCCGGTCGTGCTCATCGCGGAACGTACCCGTGCCGTCGTACACGCCGGTTGGCGCGGTGTTGCCGCCGGCGTGGTTTCCGAGGCCCTTTCGATGCTACGCGCACGCGGAGACGAACCGGAGGCGGCTCTGTTGGGACCACACATCGGTCCCTGTTGTTACGAGGTCGGCCGGGAGGTCGTCGAGGCCATTGGCGGATTCGCGCGCAGCACGCGAACGGGGACGACAAGCGTCGACCTTGCCGCTGCCATCGTTGCACAGCTCGAAGACATTCCTGTGACCGATCTCGGTCGATGCACCCATGACGATCCACGTCTCGCGTCCTATCGTGAGGACGGGACGTCGGACAGGCAGGTGACGATCACATGGGTACCGCGGGACTGAACTCCGTCCGGGATCGAATCGCCGCTGCGGCTGCTCGAGCCGGCAAGCGGGTTGACGACATCGAGCTCGTGGTCGTATCCAAGATGCGCTCCGACACGGAGATTCTCGACGTGTACGACGCCGGCGAGCGCATATTCGGAGAGAACAGGCAACAGGGTCTCCGTGACCGCATCGAAGGGACACTACCCGACGACATCGTGTGGCACTTCATCGGGCCGTTGCAGTCGCGGAAGGTTCGATACGTCGCGAATCACGCTTTCCTGCTGCATTCGCTCGATCGCATCTCTCTCGCGCATCGCTGGGTAGCAGCGGGTGGTGGCCCCGCACTCATCCAGTTCAATGTGGCAGGTGAGCCCCAGAAATCGGGCTTCAGCCCCGACGCGGCCGACCAGGTTCTCGATGCCGTGTTGGAGGTGGGCATCGACGTGCGCGGTGTGATGGCGATACCGCCGATCGCCGAAGATCCTCGCGAGACCGCTCCGTGGTTCGCCCGGCTGCGCTCGATCTTCGACTCCTACCGCGATCACCATCGTGGCATCGACATCTGTTCAATGGGGATGACGGACGATTTTGAGGTAGCCATCGCGGAGGGTGCGACCACCATTCGCGTGGGACGGGCTATCTTTGAGGATACGAACGACCGCCACGACTGACGACAGGTGGGAGGGACGCGATGGCATCACTGTGGAACAAGACGCTCTTCTATCTCGGTCTGGTCGATGAGGAAGAGCAAGGTGTGGAAGTACCGGACCCTGCGGGCGACGTTCGTCCCGTCGTATCACCGACGCAACCCGTCGAGCCTTACGAGTCGGCGACCGCCTCTGTGCGTCCTCCAGGATCCGGCATCTCTGGAAGACGGGTCGAGCCGCCGGCGTCGACACGGAGACAGATGTCAGATGACAAGACACACGCGGAAGCCGGCGTTTACATCCACCCCAACGCCGGTTCGATGTCGACCGCCGAGGTGCCGGCGAGAAGGATGGAGCCGGAATCCCAGATCATCGTCGCACGGAACTTCTCCGACGCCCAGACGCTTGCCGACGCGATCGGGTCCGGCCGCACAGTCGTCCTCGATCTCCGCAATGCCGAACCTGAGATGGTGCGACGGATCGTGGATTTTGCTTCGGGACTCACGTACGCACTCGACGGGAAGATGTCCAAGACCGCTCAGGGTGTGATTCTCGTGACGCCATCGGGGTCATCGCTCGGCGTTGGCGAACAGGAGCGTCTGACGCGCCTCGGATTGTTCGGTACATCGGCCTGACGTGGGCATCATACGATCACTCGTCGACCTGTTGCTGTTGGGGCTCCTCGCCTGGATCGTGCTGTCGTACATCGTCGTCTTCGGGCGTATTCCATGGGATCACCCGATCCGGAAGCTGTATGACTTTCTGTCCCGGATCATCGAGCCTGTTCTCCGGCCGATCCGGCGGGTAGTTCCGCCGGTACGGATCGGAGGGGCAGCGCTCGACCTGTCGCCGCTGATCCTGATCCTCGGGCTAGGGATCCTGGCGGGATTTCTCTAACACAATCGGCTGGAGCTCGAGGCGCACCACGGCGCCGGTGACCTCGATGTCATCAGCATCCGGGAGGTCCGCCGTCTCGATGTCGGTTGCGAGCACCTCGCCTGCGATGAGATCGCGATGCCTGGCGAATGCCTCGGTGATCGAATCGTCATCGCTCATCCAGCGCAGGACGATGCGGTCCGTGACATCGAAGCCGCTCTGTCGTCTGGCCGCCTGTACACGGTTGATCAGCTCTCTCGCGATTCCTTCGATCCGGAGATCGTCGTCGATCGTCGTGTCGAGGGCTACCGAGAGCTCCCGTTCTGTCGCGACGATGGTTCCCGCTCGTGGCGTTCGCACTACGACGATGTCTTCCAGGGTGATGGTGAGACCGCCGACCTCGAATGACCCGCCGTCGAGCAAGGCGGCGATCGTTTCATGGTCGAGCGCTGCGATGTGGCCCGCCACGGCTTTCATGTCTTTTCCGAGGCGGGGACCAAGTACCTTGAAGTTCGCCTTGGCCTCGAGGTCCACAAGCCCCGCCTCGTCGGAATGGATCTCGACGGAACGAACGTTCAGCTCCTCGGAGATCAACGATGCATGGTCCGAAACGGCACGCCGGGCGGTTTGAGATCGCGTCACGATCGTGACGGTGTGAAGCGGCTGACGGACCCGCGCGTCGTGGCGCTTGCGCAGACCGCGACCGAGATTCACAACCGTACGAACTATTGCCATCGCGGTCTCGAGGTCCTCGTCGATAGCGGCCCGCTCGGCAGTGGGGTAGTCGGTGTGATGCACGCTCACGGGAGCATCGGGCTCGACCGTCCGTACAAGACCCTGGTAGATCTCCTCGGTGACGAACGGCAGGATCGGTGCGGCTACGCCGCTGAAGGTCGTCAGTACCTCGTACAGCGTCGCGAAGGCAGCGAGCTTGTCGGCGTCGTTGTCTGTGCCCCTATGGGACCAGAATCGTCGCCTGCTCCTCCGAATGTACCAGTTGGTCAGGTGGCCAACGAATTCGATGATCGGGGGAACGACCGAGTACAGCCTGTAGGCCTCCATCTCTGTGTTGACGTCAGCTATCAAAGACTGAAGTACCGACATGATCCAGCGATCGATCTCCGGCCTCTCAGAGAGCCGGGGTGCGTCCGCGAGGTCTTCTGGCGTCAAGTCGTCGACCTCGGCGTATGTCGTGAAGAACGAGTACGAGTTCCACAACGGCAGCAGAACCGTTCGAACAACCTCACGCACACCGGACTCGGCGAACCGCAGCGGTTCACCGCGCACCAACGGGGAGTTGATCAGGTACGCCCGAAGTGCATCCGCTCCGAAAGCGTCGATCACGTGGGACGGGTCGGGATAGTTCTTGAGTGACTTGGACATCTTCCTTCCGTCTTCGGCCACGACCATGCCCGTGACGATGCAGTTCTGGAACGGTGCCTCGTCCCGGATCGCAGTGGACAGGACGAGCAGTGTGTAGAACCACCCGCGCGTCTGGTCCAGGCCCTCAGCGATGAAGTCCGCAGGGAACCGATCCTCGAAACGCTGCTCGTTCTCGAAGGGGTAGTGGATCTGGGCGAACGGCATCGAGCCGCTCTCGAACCAGCAGTCGAGAACTTCGGGGATCCTGGTCATGGTTCCGTCGCACGCCGAGCAGGAGAAGGTGACGAGATCGACGATATGCTTGTGGAGGTCGTCGAGCATCTTTCCCGAGAGGTCGAACAGTTCCTCGCGCGAGCCGATGGCGACCTGCTCGCCGCACTCGTCACATTCCCACACGGGGATGGCCGAGCCCCAGTAGCGATTCCGCGAGATGGCCCAGTCCCGCGCTCCTTCGAGCCAGTTTCCGAATCGCCTCTCTCCGATCGCTGCGGGGACCCACAGGATGTCCTTGTTGACCTCGACCATCCGATCCCTGAATTGCTCGACAGCGACGAACCAGGTGGGGATCGCCTTGTAGATCAGTGGCGTGCCCGTCCGCCAGCAGAAGGGATAGGAGTGGCGGATCGTGGATCGGTTCACGAGGGCGCCTCGCGCACTGAGGAGCTCGATCAGTGTGGCATCGGCATCCTTGACGTTCAGACCAGCGACATCGGGTACCTCTTCCGTGAAGCGTGCCTTGGCATCTACGGGATCGACGAGCGAGGTGAGCCCGGCAGACTGCATGGCGAGGAAGTCGGCCTCACCGTACGCGGGCGCCAAGTGGACCAGGCCGGTGCCCTCGGCCGTCGTGACCTCAGGCGAAGCGATGACCGTGAATGCCCCGTTGTCGCGTTCGGCGATGAAATAGTCGAACGGAGGATCGTATCGGGCGCCGATGAGGTCCGTGCCGGCCGCTGTCGCATCGACCGCAGCATGTTCGCCGAAGACCGTTTCGATGAGATCCTTCGCGACCCAGTAACGCCGATCCTCATTCGGGACTGTTACCCGCGCGTATTCGATGTTCTCGCCGACCGACATCGCGAGGTTGGACGGCACCGTCCATGGCGTCGTCGTCCAGAATACGAGCCAATCGCCCTCGCTCACAGGGCCGTGGTTCTCGTTCACGCTCACGCGGACCGTGATCGCTGGGTCGTCGACGTCGCGGTAGTCGAGGTTCGCCTCGAAGTTCGACAGAGGTGTCGTTGCACCGTACGAGTACGGGAGCACCTTGAAGTCCTGATAGATGTAGCCGCGATCCCAGAGCTGCTTGAAGACCCACCACACGGACTCCATGAAGTCGGTGTCCATGGTCTTGTAATCGTTGTCGAAGTCGACCCAGCGCCCGATGCGTCGGGTGATGTCGTACCAGTCCTCAGTGATGTTGTTGACCATGGCGCGGCAAGCTTCGTTGAACGTGTCGACGCCGATTTCAGCAATCTCGCGGGGGCCGGAGACACCGAGTTGCTTCTCGACCTCCATCTCGACGGGCAGGCCGTGGGTATCCCAGCCGAATCGCCGCTCGACTCGACACCCGCGCATGGTCCAGTATCGGGGAACGATGTCCTTGATTATGCCCTGGAGAATGTGTCCGTAGTGGGGCGATCCGGTTGCGAACGGCGGTCCGTCGTAGAACGTGTATTCGGATTCGGCGCTCCGTGACTCGATCGATGTCGCGAACGCGTCGATCGAGTCCCAGAAGTCGAGAATCCGTTTGTCGAGTTCAGGGAAGTCGGTTTGGGCGCTGACCTTCGGGAATACGTTGTGTGCTGCCACGGTCCATCCTTGTCGCGTCACCTCTCGGTGCCGGGACGGGGGGACCCGCGGTACCACCCGGCTTGCCGGGTCACCCCGACCGCTTCGTTCATCCGTCTCGTGGATAGACGGCGGGTTCTATTGCCTCTCGGTTTCTTCCCGCTGCTCGGGGGTGATGTCTCGAACATGATGGGTGCAGGGCTCTCACCAGCCCCTGCTCGCTGTATCCCATCGACCAGACGAGTTCGTCCCCATCGACGCGTGACGCGAGGTTAGCCAGACATGACGGCCACGGGAGGCGTTACCGTTTCGCCATGGCACATGAGTGTATTCGAGCTGAGAAAGACACGGTCCTCGTGGATGTTCTCGTGGTGCCGAACGCTTCGCGTACGACGGTTGTCGGCGTCCACGGTGATCGCATCAAGGTGCGCGTCGCAGCAGCGCCGGAGAAGGGCAACGCGAATCGTGCTGTTGAGCGGCTCCTTGCTGTGTCGACGGGTGCCGGTAGGGCCGCCGTCGTGTCGGGGCAGACCGCGCGTATCAAGACTGTTCGACTCTGGGGCGTCGGTGTCGAGACGGTCCGAGCGTGTCTCGTCGATTGAGAGTGAACAAACTCCGGTTGGCTGCTACATTCCACGCTCCAGGAGGGATGCATGGCAAGACAGCTAGCCGCATCAACGCTCAAGAAGCTCGAGCGTAAGCTGCAGGATGAACGTGAACGACTTGAAACGATCATTCGCGAACATGAGCGGGATCGTGAACAGGCGATGCTCGCCGAAGGCTCTGCCGATCGTAGCCCGGACCCGGACAACGTCGACGGGGGAGCGATCGCCGTGGATCTTGAAACGGACCGTTCGATGGTGCAGAACGCTCAGGACCTCCTCGAAGCGGTTCTCCACGCACAAGGCCGCATGGAGAAGGGTCTTTACGGCATATGCGAAGTAACAGGCCGCCCGATCCCGGTGGCGAGGCTGGAAGCGATCCCATACGCGACGACGACGGTCGAAGCGGCACAGCGCGGCTGAATAACAGGCAGCTTGCCGTTGCGATCGGCGTCGTGTACGCGATCGTCGATCAACTCACGAAGGCGTGGGCGATCGACACACTTGCCGATGGCCCGATCGTCATCATCAAAGACGTCCTCGCGCTCCGGCTCACGTTCAATACCGGAGCGAGCTTCTCGATCTTCTCGAACGCAGGGCCGATCGTCGCGATCATCGTGATCGGAGTCATCGGGCTGATCATGTACATCCTCGGTGATGCATCGCTGCGTATCGAGGCGATCTCTCTGGGGCTCGTGCTCGGGGGCTCTCTCGGCAACCTCACCGATCGCATATTCCGTGGAGAGGGCTTTCTCGATGGCGCTGTTGTCGATTTCATCGACGTGCAGTTCTTCGCGACCTTCAACGTCGCGGACATCGGCATCAACGTCGGGGTTGCGTTGCTGTTGATCGCCGTGTTCTTTCACCGATCATGACCGAACGCCGTCTCGTGGTCCCTGTGGATCTCGCCGGTGTGCGGGTTGATCGCATGATCGCCACCGAACTCGGGTTGTCACGAGCTCGTGCGCGCGAGATCATCGATAGCGGAGGTGCTACCTGTGACGGCGTTCCCGTGAGGCCGCGAGATCGCTTGTCTGCTGGAACCACGGTCATCATTGACTACCCGGACGCCCCCCAGGAGCTCACACCCGATGAGGGCGTTCCGTTCAGCGTGGTTCACGAGGACCGGGATCTGATCGTCGTGGACAAACCGATCGGTGTTGTTGTCCACCCCGGATCGGGGAGCGCGACCGGAACCCTCGCAAACGGGCTCCTTTCGCGCTATCCCGAACTCGAGGGTGTCGGCCAGGCAGACCGGTGGGGCATCGTGCATCGGCTCGATCGGGACACGTCAGGTCTTCTGGTCGTTGCGCGGAACCAGATCTCCTACGAGCGGCTCGTCGACATGATGCGCAACCGGGTCGTGTCGCGCCGATATCTCACCGTGGTCGCAGGCCGGTTCACGAATACTACGGGAACGATCGATGCGCCGATCGGGCGGGATCCGATGAATCCCACTCGTATGAGCATCAGCGGGTCGGGTCGCAACGCTGTGACGCACTACCGCCGTCTCGCCCAATGGACGGATCGATGCGCGACGCTCCTTTCCGTGACGTTGCAAACGGGCCGTACCCATCAGATCCGAGTCCATATGCGGGCGATCGATGCCCCCATCATCGGCGACACTGCGTATGGGCGTAGGGGGGTCATCGGAGATCCGGGCCGGCCCTGGCTCCACGCGCGCCAACTCGCCTTTACTCACCCGATGAGCGGTGAGCGGCTGGATGTTGTTTCGCCACTGCCGGGTGATCTGTGCGATAGTCTGAATGCACTGGGAGTCCCGGACGTAGGGGACCGAACGGATGTAGAGGGGACACCACTATGAGTGTGCACTACGAACGGCTGTCGAACCTCGACGCGTCGTTCCTCGCGCTCGAGTCGAGGGCGACCCATATGCACGTCGGTGCGGTCGCCGTGTTCAGCCCTGGGGATTGCTCGGGTGATGACGGGGTCGATATCGACGTCATCAGGGCGATCATCGCGTCGCGGCTCGACCAGATCCCGAGGTACCGGCAACGTCTTTCGACCATCCCGTTCGAGGGACACCCCGTGTGGGTTGACGACAACCATTTTCACCTCGATTATCACGTCCGCCACGTGGCGCTTCCACAACCGGGGACACCTGAGCAGCTCAAGTCGCTCGCCGGCCTGTTGATGTCCCAGCAGCTCGACCGGTCCCGTCCACTGTGGGAGTTGAACGTCGTGGAAGGCCTGGAGGGCGGTGGTTTCGCCATCATCACGAAGATCCACCACTGCATGATCGACGGAATGTCCGGGATCGACCTCATGGCGGTGATCCTCGACTTCACGCCCAACGTAGAGCTCATCGAGCCGAAGCCGTGGGCCGCGAGACCCGCACCGAACGGAACCGAACTCGCCGTTCGCGAGATCTCACGCACGATCTCGATGTTCGTTGCGAACCTTGCAGACCTCTCACAGCTGACGTCGAACATCGATGATCTCACGCAAGGCTGGTCGCGCAAGATCAAGGCAGCATCTGCATCTCTCTCATCAGGCTGGCTGACCCCGACGGGGAGAACTCCGCTCAACGGGAACATCGGACCCGCACGGTTGTTCGACTGGGTCGAGCTTCCGCTCGCCGGCGTGAAGCAAATCAAAGACACGCACCGCGTGACGGTCAACGACGCGATGCTCGCCATCGTCGCGGGAGCGGTGAGGTCGTACCTCCTTCAAGAGGGCAAGATGTCTCAGGCCGAGGTTGCGACCACCGAGTTCAGGATCATGGCGCCTGTGTCCGTGCGAACCAAGGATGAATCAGGAACGCTCGGAAACAAAGTCGCCATGTGGCTGATGGCGCTTCCCGTCGGTGAGCCTGATCCTGGGAAGCGCATCCAGATCGTGAAGAGGGAAACGAAGAATCTCAAGGACACAGATCAAGCACTCGGCGCATCCACTCTGGTCTCCGTCTCGACGGGTGCGCCTGCGACGCTCGTGTCCCTCGCCGCCAGGCTCGGTGCCAAGGCTCGACCGTTCAACATGACCGTGACCAACGTGCCCGGACCCCAGTTCCCGCTCTACATGGCGGGGTCCCAGATGCTTGCAACGTACCCCCTGGTGCCGTTGTGGCAGAGTCACGGTGCCGGGATCGCCATGTTCTCGCTCAACGGATCCGTCGACATCGGTATCAACATCGCGCGCGATGTGATCGAAGACCCCCCTGCTCTCGCTCGTCACATCCGAGCGTCGTTCAAGGAGCTCAGCGACGCCGAGCCGGCAGAGCCAAAGAAGAAGGCGGCGAAGAAGGCGGCGCCGATGGGGACGAGGTAGCCGGCTGTAGCCGTTTCAGATTCACCCAAAGAGGATTGTTGCGGTCCGCTACAAATCCTCTGATGCCTGTTTCGGAGGGTCGGACAAGGGCGCAAGGACGGTAGATTGGAACCGTACGGTGACGTCCTCGGAGCTGGGTTGGTGGACGGAGAGCGGTAAAGAGTTGTCTGGGTGCGCAGGACGACGCATCGTGCTTACATGCATGTAATTCGCGACGCGGGGTTCCGGTGGCCGACAGCTTTGCTCATCTTCATGTTCACTCCGAGTTCTCGATGCTCGACGGTGCGGCACGAATCAACGATCTCGTCGAAGCTGTTGCTGCAGATGGGCAACCAGCGGTAGCGCTCACCGATCACGGTGTGTTGTACGGCGTCGTGGACTTCATGAAGGCAGCCAAGACCGTCGACGTCAAACCTATCGTCGGCATCGAGGCCTACGTCACGCCGGGTTCGCGGTTCGAAAAGCTGGCGCGCAAAGACGACGTGCGTTATCACATGTCCATCCTCGCTGAGAACGAGACGGGGTATCACAATCTGATCAAACTGGCATCCCTCGCGTACACCGAAGGCTTCTACTACAAGCCCCGGATGGACGTTGAGTTGCTCGACCGATACTCCGATGGGCTCATTGCAACGACCGGCTGTCTTGGAGGCCACGTGCCGCAGTTGCTCGGTGTCAACGACACCGCGGATGACGACCAGCGGGGCCAGGAACGTGACTTCGATGGGGCCCTGGCGGCAGCAGGGATGTATCAAGACATCTTCGGGAGGGACAACTTCTTCATCGAGCTTCAGGACCATGGGATCCCTGCGCAGCACAAGATCATGGACGACCTCCTGGAGATCGGTAGAAGGATCAACGCACCGCTCCTGGCCGCCAACGACTCTCACTACACCCACGCCCACGAAGCGGATGCCCACGACGCGTTGTTATGCATCCAGACCGGTTCCGTCAAGTCGGAGGAGAACCGGTTCAAGTTCCACTCTCAAGAGTTCTACATCAAGTCCGCGGCGCAGATGCGTGCGTTGTTCCCGCAGGACCGGTATCGGGATGCATGCAACAACACGCTGTGGGTCGCTGAGCGAGTCGATCTCGATATCGAATTCGGCAAGATACTGCTTCCGCAGTTCCCTGTTCCTGAGGGGTTCGACGAGGACTCGTACCTGCAACATCTCGTGAGCGAGGGTGCCGCCCAGCGGTACGGGCCGCTCGACGATGTGGTCAGCGACCGGATCGCCTACGAGCTCGAGGTCATCTCTACGATGGGGTTCTCCGCGTACTTCCTGATCGTGTGGGATCTGATCGATCATGCCACGAAGCGTGGGATCAGAACGGGCCCGGGTAGGGGGAGCGCTGCGGGGTCGATCGTTGCGTACTGCCTGAAGATCACCGACCTCGACCCGATCGAGTATGGGCTCATCTTCGAACGGTTCCTCAACCCGGGACGTAAGCAGATGCCCGACATCGATATGGACTTCGATGAGCGGTACCGGGGAGAGATGATCAAGTACTCGGCAGAGAAGTACGGATCCGATCACGTGGCGCAGATCATCACGTTTTCGACGATCAAAGGGAAACAGGCGATCCGGGACGCTGCGAGAGTGCTCGACTACCCGTACTCGGCGGGCGATCAGTTGGCCAAAGCGATGCCGCCGGCGATCCTCGGCAAGGATGCGACGATAGATCAATGCCTCACTTCGCCCGGACCGTACGCTTCGGCGAACGATCGAGATCACTACGCAGCTGCATCCGGTCTACGGGATTTACTCGACACCTTGGACGGCGCTCGGGACATCATCGAGACCGCCAGAGGACTCGAAGGGCTCAGGAGACAGGACTCGATCCATGCGGCAGCGGTCGTGATCTCTCCTGAACCGCTTACCGACATCGTTCCGATCCAGCAGAAGGGTGAGGATGCTGAGATCGTCACTCAATACGAGATGTACGGAGTCGAAGCACTGGGGCTCCTCAAGATGGATTTCCTCGGACTGCGGAATCTCGCGACTATCGAACGTGCCCTCGAGCTCATCGAACGCAACACCGGAGAGCGTCCCGATATCGACAATGTGCCGCTCGACGATGAAGCCGTATACGAGATGTTGCGCCGAGGCGATTCGATCGGCGTGTTCCAGTTCGAAGGTGGACCGATGCGGGCGCTCATGCGCAACCTCGGTCCTGATCGTTTCGAGCACCTCATCGCGCTGAACGCTCTGTACCGACCAGGCCCGCTCGGTGCGGGGATGCACCTCGAATACGCCGACAGGAAGAACGGCAAGTCCGAGGTGAGCTTCCCCCATGAAGACCTCGCTCCTGTGCTCGGTGACACATACGGCGTCATGGTGTTCCAGGAGCAGGTGATGCAGACGGCCGAGCGCATCGCAGGCTTCTCGATGGCAGACGCCGACGAGCTCCGCAAGGCGATGGGGAAGAAGATCCCTGCCGTCATGGCCTCACAGGAGGAGAAATTCGTCGCAGGTTGTATCGAGCGGGGCTACGACGAGCAACTCGGAAAGGATCTGTTCGGCTTCATCGAGCACTTCGCAGGGTACGGCTTCAACAAGAGCCACTCTGCTGCGTATGCCCTGGTCGCATACCAGACCGCCTGGCTAAAGGCACACTATCCCGCCGAGTACATGGCGGCGCTCTTGACCGCTGTGAAGCGGGACAAGGACAAGACCGCGGCGTATCTCCACGAGTGTCGGATGATGGGTATCGACGTCGTCGTTCCCGGCGTCAACGTGTCCGAGCGCGACTTCCTGGCGCATGAGAGCACGATCGTGTTCGGGCTCTCGGCGGTGCGCAACGTCGGTGAGGCCGTGGTCGATCACATCGTCGCCGAGCGAGAGGCGAGAGGCGACTTCACGACCTTCTTCGACTTCATCGATCGTGTCGATATCCAGGTATTGAACAAGCGCACCATCGAATCGATGATCAAGGCCGGCGCGTTCGACAGCCTCGGGCATCCGCGGCGGGGGCTGGTGGAGGTCGCGTACACCGTCGTGGATGCAACGCTCGAGCGGAGACGGGCCGAGGAGGCGGGTCAGTACAGCCTGTTCGGCAGTGGTGAGACTCAGGTATCCGATATCTCCCATGAGGTGCCGGATCACGAGTGGGAGAAGAAGGTCCGCCTTGCATTCGAAAAGGAGATGCTCGGGCTCTACATATCGGACCATCCGTTGCTTGGAATCGAGAAGGTGCTGGCTTCAATGACCGACACGGAGATTCCAGCGCTGTGGGACGAGGAGGATCGAGCGCAGGTGACCATCGGTGGCGTGATCGGCGCCTTGAATCGTCGCTACACACGCAAGGGCGAACCGATGGTGTACTTCAGCGTCGAGGGCCTCCAGGGAAGCGTCGAAGCCGTCGCGTTCCCGAGGACCGTCGCCGAATTCGGGCCCATGATCAGAGAGGATGCCATCGTCGTCATGCGAGGGCGTGTCGACCACCGTGGCGACGATGTCAAGTTCATCGTGCAGTCCATCAGCGAGCCTGAGCTCAACGCGGAGCAGGCCGTGCGGGTGCGTGTTCCTGCGTCCAGGCTCTCGCCGAAGGTCGTTGAACAGCTCAAGGCCGTGCTTCAGAACCATCCGGGCTCAGCTGCGGTCTTTCTCCACATGTCGGGAGAGACGGGGGAGAAGGTTCTCCAGATCGGAGCCGATCATCGCGTCGATCCGCGCTCTGCGCTCTTCGCCGAGCTTCAGGAGCTCTTCGGACCGTCCGCGGTGTTCTGACAGTTAGCCGCGCGCTCGCCTCGTTCACTCCGTTCGTCTGTCCCCCTTTGAAGGGAGGACAGACGAACCCGACAAGTCGGTCCCCCTTTGAAGGGGGACGGCAGAGGAGCGTCAGCGACGATGCAGGGGGATCACCAAGCCAACGGTGCTCCCAGCCGCTTCAGGCTCGCAGGCTCGCAAGCCCCCTTGCTCGCAAGCTCGCTTGTCCCCCCTGAAGGGGGACAAGCTGCTGTCAAAACCCGAGGTCTTTCAGCAGATCGGTTGTCTCTACCAGGTCGCGGAGCCCTGTCAGGTCATCGGGCACAGGCGTTGAAAGACCGATCGCATACATCGGCACCCCGTACCGTGCTGCGAGCTCGCTCGCTGCGTCGGCCTGGCGCCTGGCCTCTGCCGCCCACGTTCGGAGGTTCACTCTCGCCCTCGCCCGAAGGTCGGCGTCGGGGACACCCCGGATGGGCTTGGATGCAGCTTCGATCCAATCGAGAGGGAGTGCTCTGTTGAAGACGATCCCCGCCGGTACGATCGATATTCCCCCTAACTGATGGAAGAAACGCTTCGTCTCGTAGACCGGTGTGGGGTCCGCCGTCGTCACTACGACCGTGGTTGCCTGCCGTAGGTAGCGCTCCATCGTCCTCGAACGTGCGGACAGGTTCTCGTACATCGTGCGGAGATCGAGAAGGAAATCTGCAACGCCCGACAACATCGGGCCACCAAGGATCGTGTCGGCGAGCTTCAGCATCGGCTTGGCCGTGAACCGGTAGAGAACGCTGCGACCGGGAAAATGGGATCCCGTCAACCATTTGAGGAGCTTGCCTGAAACGAGGTCGCTCGTTCTCGCAGGTGCTGTGTAGAAGTCGATGCCGCCACCAGAAGGCGGGGTGTCGATGACCAGTGCGTCATACTGCTTCGATTCGATGTACTCCGCCATACGTTCGCCTGCGGCGTAGGCCTGCGCGGCAGGGAACCGGTCCGCGATCGCACGAAAGTACGGGTTCACGAGGAGTCGATCACCCACGTCCGGTTCGGCGTAGCGATAGATGATGGCTTCCCACGACGCCGACACGTCGAGCATCGCAGCCCACATCTTGTCCTGGCCCGCTACGGGTTCGGGCTCGTCTCCAAGGTCGCGGATACCAAGGGCATCGGCGAGTCTCTTGGCGGGGTCGATAGTGAGAACGAGTGTGCGCAGGCCGCGGGTCGCAAGGCTCGCGGCGATGGCCGCGGAGATCGTGGTCTTGCCGACCCCTCCGGCGCCGGTCACGATGATCGTGCGAGTTGTCATTCCACCGGTCCCATCGCGTCGGACAGCTGCAGCGAGATCTCGTGCGGGGTGAGAATCCCTCGCAAATATGGCAGAGACCACGCAGCGTCGATGGCCTCCACCCACATCGCTTGCTCCGCTTCGAGGCGTGTCTGGAGTTCGGCAGCGTCCCTGACGGGGCCCGGTGGCAACGCATCGAGTTGATCGGGGTCGATGAGACCAGCGGGAAGCAAACGATTCATCACGATGGTCGGTCTCGGGCCGAGGCTCTCGGTTCGCATGATGTCGATCGATTCGACGGTCTCGTTGATCGGAAGCTCCGCCGGGTTCGTGACGAAGACGATGGAGGTCACGGCCGAATCGTGAAGGGTCTCTTCGAGAGCGCGTGCTTGTCGCCTGACGTTGCCGGTAGACACCAGTTCAGCGATCGTCTTCGGTGCCCGAAGATACGACCGGAACTGGCCAAGCGACGGTGCGTCGACGACGACGGTGTCCCACGTTCCCTTCCAGGTTTCGTGTACGGGCTTTCCCACACTGATGATCTCCCGGACTCCCGGCGCTGTGTCGGCGAGAAGGTTGAGCACGCCGGCTATCTGTTTCGTCGGGGCACCCTGGGGGACACGCAACTGAAGCTTGAGGTACTCGTCGAGTGCCGCCGCGCGGTTGACGGACATCGCGAACAGGCCATCCCTCACTTCGATCGGCTT
This sequence comes from Acidimicrobiia bacterium, assembly GCA_036985855.1. Lineage (GTDB taxonomy): Bacteria > Actinomycetota > Acidimicrobiia > Spongiisociales > UBA5794 > B3-G11. The sequence goes on from BTQL01000015.1 coordinate 31,687, forward strand.
GTAACCGAGGCGTTTCGACCCGAGGTGTGTTGCGAGACCCGGGCTGACGGCCATATCCAGAGCGAGGACGCTCTCGCCGCCGCGGGCTCGCGTTATGGCAAGCCCGGCTGCGACGGCTGATTTCCCTGTGCCGCCTTTGCCCGAGACGAATATGAGGCGCGTCGCAACCATCGACGAAAGGGTAGCGAGACGCGATCCAGACTCCCATGTTCCCGGTCGGGTCACACGCCCCGAACGATGGCTGTCGAAGCACTAGCCTGTCAGGAGAGTGAGAGGATGAGTCGTGGCGAAACTGGATATGGAAGAGTTCCTTGCACGCTTTGCCGAGCGCGCCGAAGCAGTGCGCGATCGCGGCGTTCCGCCGCTCGAAGGGCAGGCTCGGAAGTCATTCATCGAAACTGCCGAACGAGACTTTTTCGACTACTCGCTGATCGCGTCTGCTGAGTGGTCGGTCGAGGACGGCCAGCTCGTGTTGCGGATCCCGTTGTCAGGCTGACGGATCGGCCAGGCCGAGGGCTGCACGTCTCGCCGCAGCCCTTCGTTCCGTTTCGAGGCGAGCGAGTGCGTAATCGTTGTGGTCGACATAGCGCATTGCATCGGCAATTCGCCTGTGGCCTGCAACGTCGCGGATCTGATCATGCATCTCCTGGCATACGGCCCGATACCCGGGGTGGCCGCCGGGCTGCGTTCGAAGCTCGAGCATGTGGAAGGCCTCCCTGGCGTTGAAGTTCATGTAGAACCGGACCTTGTAGGCGAACGGTACGGCGTACTGAGCCACGTCCGGCGAGATCCCCTGGTCGATGTCGCCGTACAGATCGGCCATGCGTTCCATGGCATTGCGCCAATCCGTATCAGCGCCAACGTCGAGGACCGAGCCCGGAGTGACGTATCCGTTCGCCGGTGATAGCGGCTGCCAGTCGAGTGTCATCATGCGGTGACGCTGTAGGTCGCGGAAGATGCCATAGTCGCACAGGACATCGAAGCGGTAGAAGGTCTGCTCGAGTCCCCGACCCGGCTTGTGTCGTCGGTTCGTGCGGTTCCCTACGTAGGCAGTGAAGATGTCGTCGATCTGGGACTCTGACATCGCAGCAACCTCTGCGCGTAGATCCCGATCCCGCATGTTCACATAGGGGTACAGGGCGCTCGCCGCCACTTTACGCTCACCCTCTGGATCCCATTCGACGAGCTCTACACGAGGGCCTTCGTCTGGCTTATCGCCCACCAAAGCGGCCTGCTGCGCCATGGAGGCTTCGATGTCGGTGAAATATCGAGTCCATACGCCGCCGCGATCGGGGATGTCCACTCGCTTCATGAACGCCGGAATCACGGTGCGCAGCTCCCTCAACATCTGATCGCCGTACCACCGAACTTCATCCAATGGGTGAGCAGCCATGCGTAGAAGTAGGGCCTCGTACGCCTGTCCCGATGCGAAGATGCCGACGTTCGACATCGTCGCTGCCGGAAGCAGGCCGCGGGCGTCGTCACAGGCCTTCGCCCGGATCGTCGATTTCCACACGAACGCCGAGTCACCTTTGTTCCGCGGGTACATCGCTTCGTAGTACGCGACGAGCTTCGTCACCGTTTGCGAGTACACGGTGAACATCTCGTCGAGGTCTGAAACGTACCGTTCACGCAGGGTGTGGCCGTCGAGCTCGGTCGGGATGTGGTAGCGGTACCGATCTCCAAGCTTGAGGTCGTAGAAGATGTAGCGAGTCGACTGTTCGAGATAGGAGGCCAGCCTGCCCCACTCCAGCACCTTCGTGAGTATGTTCGATGCCTGCTCGACGGCGAGATGTGCGCCACCAAGCTGTGCGACAGAATCGTCTCCGTACTGGGTGAATACCCTGTCGTAGAGTGCCTGGGCCCGTTCGATGCCGACGGGCCCGTCTTCGTCGGATGTCGCCTGATAGGAGGAGACGGCGAGGCCGGTGTCGTCTGCGAACTCGTCGAGGAAAAGCCTCCGGACGGACTTCTCCGACCGCGAGTATCTGGCGAAAAGAGCGCCCTTCACAACCTCCGGCAAGCCCCGGATGGCGAACACGGGACGGTCCGTGTTCGAGAAGTGCCGTTCGAGGACGGCCCGTTCATCGGCAGTGAAGGCCTCGACGTGGAAGGCTGGAGATACGGTGGTCACGGGGTCCCTTGGTCGCCAACGGCACCGTACACGACGGCCGATTCATCAGCAATACAGTCGGTGGCGGTACCCTGAGCTGATGACGTTCGTGCGGATTCTGCTTGGAGCATTACTCGGCGTGCTGGTGCTCGTGGTCGCGTTCCCTGCGGTCGTTCTAATCGACCTCGTGTCCGGAGGTACCGGTCTCGGTCTCTGTCGGGAGGGACTCGGAACATGTTCCGCCGGCGTGTACGCCGGGGCCGAGCTGCTCGTCGTTCTCAGTGGGATCATCGTGGTTCTCGCGTTGTTCATCGCCCTGTGTCTCCGGATTCTGAGGCGGTCCCAGCGCACAGCGTGATCGGTGGGCCTGTGATGTCGCTTCGGCGGTTCATGAATGATGCACGCTATATCGGTTCCGGCGCGTTGTGTTCGTGTTGGATGCTTGTACCGTTCGGGAGCCGACGTTGTAAGTAACCATGAACGCGTTCGAATCAGACAGCCACGAGGAGCCGGTTCCGCTACGAGACCGCATGCCCGACTATCTCGCGACGTTCGGTGTCGGCCTCGCAGCGACCGTTGTCGTCGGTCTCACCGTGTGGCTCATATCGGACGTATCGCTCGCGTCGAGCGTCGGGTACACGATCATCCTCTACGGAGTCGTGTTGCTCCTTGCGGGCGGCGCAACGGGCGGTGGGTACACCAACCTCGGGGTTGGCGCCGTCGGTGCCATGTTCGGAACGCGCAGGACAGACGAGGCTCAAGAGGAGCTCCCTGAATCCTGGCGAGGCGGACAGCGTATGGATCCTCGCGATCGGCTTCGCAAAGGCCTCAGGCCTGAGGCGAGCACGCGAGCGTTCTGGCAGGTGGTGGGTGGCGGTCTCTACGTCGCGATCGGGTTGGCGACCGTGGTCATGTGGACGTGATGTCGCCCTTCCTGGCGAGGAGGTTCTCGACGGTGTCGGCAACTACGAACAGTCCGGATGACTCAGCGACGACAGCGTCCGGCCCTGTCAGGGACGCCTTGATCAGCAGTCGCTTTCCTCGACGCTCTTCGACAACGCCCTCGAGCACAAACAGCTCGTCGATCCGCGCTTCCGATCGGTATCTGATCTCGAGTTTGGCTGTGAAGATGAAAACGCCATCGGTGTGGATCGCTGCCCAGGCGGAGATCTCGTCGAGGGCGGTTGCGATCACGCCTCCGTGGAGGATCCCGTGGAATCCGTTGAAATCCTGCTTAGGGTCGAAGGGTGCGCGGACGCCGTTGGGGATCTCGGTGAAGCCATCGAGGTGCAGACCGATGGGATTCTGCGAACCGCAGCCGTAGCAACGGTCGTACAGCGTGCGCAGGTCTGAGACTCGTTGATCTGAAAGCGGGATCGGGGTCATCGCACCACTGTACCGCTGTAGCATCGTCGAGAATGGCGAAACACACAGCCTCTAGCGTGCACGCACCGTCGAGCGAACAACGGCGCAACGCTCGCGTCATCTTGAACCGACTCAAGAAGCGCTACCCCGAGATGGGCACTGCGCTTGACTACAGGGATCCATGGGAGTTGCTCGTTGCCACGGTCCTGTCGGCACAAACTACAGATGCCAATGTCAACGCTGTCGTCCCAGCCCTGTTCAAGGCGTATCCGACGCCGGAAGACCTCGCGGCGGGCAATCCGGAGGACGTCCAGAAGATCATCTTTTCCACCGGGTACTACAAGCAGAAGACCAAGAGCATCATCGCTCTCGCCGCCGACCTCGTCGATTCGTTCGAGAGCGAGGTACCGAAGGACCTCGAAGAGCTGATCACACTTCGAGGCGTCGGCCGCAAGACAGCGTCTGTCGTACTCGCGGAGGCCTGGGGCGAGCCGGCGATCGCCGTCGATACCCATGTGAGGCGTGTGACGAACCGGCTCGGGCTCACGAGATCGACCGATCCGACCAAGATCGAATTCGAGCTCAAGGCACTGTACCCGGAGAAGGACTGGGCCGGCGTCTCCATGCGCGTGATCCAGTTCGGCAGAGACGTGTGCGACGCGCGGAGACCCCGCTGCTGGGAGTGTCCGCTGGCGGATCGCTGTGTCTACGAGGCCAAAGCCATCGGTCCGGCCTGATCGGCTCTGTCAATGCTTGGCGCCTTCCGCTCTCACCCACGGGATCGAGCGATCGTCGCGCTCGCAGTGCCTGCCCTCGGCACACTGGCAATCGATCCCCTCGTGTCGATCGTCGATACTGCGTGGGTTGGGCGACTCGGCACGGTCCCGCTTGCGTCCCTTGCGATCGCCTCCGCCGTTTTCGTCGCGGTGTTCAGCGTGTTCAACTTCGTACAGGCAGCGGTGACACCCCTGGTCGCAGGCGAGGTCGGCAGAGCTGATATCCCACGTGCCGGAGCGATCGCTACGGGGGCAATAGTGTCGGCGGTTGCCGTCGGCGTTGGCGTTACGGCTGTTGCCGTTGTGCTCGCCGAGCCCCTGACGCGTATGTTCGGTGCACAAGAGGCCGTGGTGATAGGGGCGACGGCGTACCTGAGAATCCGGTTCCTCGCGCTGCCGGCGGTCCTCGTCGTGATGGTTGGTCATGGGATATACCGCGGCCATTCGGACACGCGGACACCGCTCGGCGTAGCGGTCGGGATGAACATCTTGAATCTGGTGCTCGATCCGCTCCTGATCTTTGGAGCTGGCCTCGGCGTGACCGGCGCTGCTTGGGCGACGCTCGTTGCTCAAGGCCTTGCCGCAGCCTGGTTTATCGTGTTGATCTTCGTTGTACATCGTGATCGGCTCGGGACCGACCTGCGTACGCACCGTATCGGCACGCTGGGTATCGGAAGGATCTTTCGAACAGGGTGGCCGATGATGGTTCGAGGGGGAGCGTTGCTCCTCGCCATCACCGCGTCCACCCTTGCGGCTGCCAGGATCGGCACGCAGCAAGTCGCTGCGCACCAGATAGCCATGCAGGTGTGGTTGTTCTTGGCGTTCGCACTCGACTCGTTTGCGATCGCCGCGACGGCGATGATCGGCACTGATCTAGGTGCCGGCAACGTACCAGCCGCTCGCAGCGTCGCGAACCGATTGCTCGCACTCGGTTTCATGGCGGGTATCGGTCTGTCGATCCTGCTCGCGGTGACATTGCCTCTGGTTGGGGCCGTTTTCACGGCGGATCCTGGAGTCCGCGGTGACCTCAGCTCCATCTATCCGTTCGTCGTCGTTCTCCAGCCGATCACGGCGCTCGTGTACGTGTGGGACGGCATCGGCATTGGAGCGAGTGCGTTCAAGTTCCTTGCCGGATCGACGGTGATCGCCGCTGTAGCGACGATCGTCACGATCGTCGCAGTCGGTGACACCCTCATCGGAGTGTGGGTCGGTGTGACGGTGTTGACCGTTACGCGACTGGTGGGGCTTGCCTTGTGGCATCGGAGTGGACCGCTTTCTTACGCACCAGGTCCATCCCCTGGGTCTCTGGGAGCCTGAGGACGAGCACTATCGCGATCACAAGGCCTGCCCCGAGAGCCGAAATCGTGACTGCGATGCCTACCGTGTCGATCAGGACGGCTCCTGTGGCGAACCCGGAGATGCTGCCGATGATCGCGACGTTCGTCAGCCATGCGGTCGCCGTGGCGCGCACGCGTGTGGGAAAGAGTTCCGAACGCTGCGCTGCGAACGATGGGGCGAGCATCGTCGCTCCAAGGGTCGCCAGGAATATCGACGCGGCAAGGAACCAGCCAGAGTCGAGCGTGTAGAACCCGATGCCACCTACGAGCCCGATCGCGAGTGCCGCCACGGACGTAGGTCGTCGACCGTACCGGTCGGCGAGGCGGCCACCGACGAGTAGGCCTACGGCACCGAGACCTGAGAAAACGATCAGAAGGAAGCGAGCGGCGCCTGTCTCCCAGGAGAGACCGTTGATGAGTCGTTCGAGTACGAAGTCGAATGCGGGGGACGAGAATGCCGCAACGAAGAAGGATATGCCGGCGAGCGGCCAGAAGTGTCTCGACAGCCCCATTCCGAGGGCCTTGAAAAATGGGATGGGGGTCGCAGGTGTGAACGCCCGTGACTCGGGCAGAAACCGGCTGAGCAAGGGAAACGCGAGCAGGCCGAGCGTTGCGAACCCGAACAGGATGCGCCAGGCGTTGTCGTTTGCCTCGGCGATCGGCAGGAGCAGTAGCCCGAGCCCGACACCCATCGATCCGGCGAGCCCGTAGATGCCGATGCCGAACGCGCGTACTTCCGGGTGGAGTTCCTCGGCTATGAGGACGATCGAAAGCGCTGCAATTGCCACGAGGGCGACGCGTACCGCGGACTGGGAGATGACGTAGGCAGCTATCGATGGGACGAACGCGGTAGCGAGGCTTCCAAAGGCCAGCAGCGCGAACGCGGCGAGCAATGGCTTGCGTCTTCCGTTGCGGTCTGCGCTCATCGCGAAGAGCACCCCGAGGAGCGATACCGCGCGCACAGTAGCGAAGATCGCGCTCATCTGGCCCTCGGTCAGCTCGAACGTGGCGCGAGCGAATGGGAGCGTGTGCGCCATCTGACTTCCTGCGTATCCCGTGACGAAGCCGATGATCGAGGTTAGGAAGAGAACCCTGCGATCTCGCGGCGTGAAGGCGCGAGGGTCTTGAGGCTGTAGAGGTGAGGTCATGGATGCCGTGCTGATCGTGGAGAACGCGAGGGTAGCGGTACCATCCACGAATCCCGTGTTCGTGAACGATGTATGAACACGGTCGGGCTCCAATTGTGTCGGGAACAACGTAGCGGCGGAGTCCGTTGCTGATCCGGCAAAGCGCACGAGCAGGAACAAGGACACAACGGTGGGACTCAACATCATCCTGGCGCTTTTCGCTGGAGCGGCTTCGTTTCTCTCTCCGTGCGTCCTTCCGCTGCTTCCCGGCTACGTCAGCTTGATGTCCGGCTACGACATGACCGAGCTTGCCGAAGGCAAGGTTTCCATGCGAAGGGTGGTAGCCCGGACGGGTCTGTTCGTGCTCGGCTTCACTGTGGTGTTCGTGGCGCTCGGTGCCACAGCCACCTCCTTGTCGAGATTCCTGTCCCAGGTGATCTTCACGACGATCGCCGGCTGGGCGATCATCCTCATGGGACTGTTCATCGCTATCACTGCTGTGTGGACACCGAAGTGGAGCATGCCGTTGATGAAAGAACGGCGGATCGACTCGAGTGGCGCCAAGCGGTTCGGATCCGCCGGACTACCGTTGATGGGTGGCGCGTTCGCTTTCGGCTGGACGCCGTGCATCGGGCCCTTTCTCGCCACGGCGTTGCTCCTCGGCGCCAGCTCAGACACCGTGTACGAGGGCATGGTCGTGCTGTTCTTCTACAGCGTGGGCCTTGGAGTCCCGTTCCTGCTCACATCGTTACTTGTCACGAAGGCGTTCTCGGCGTTCAAGTGGGTCTCGAGGTACCTGAAGCCGATTGCAGTGGTCTCGGGTCTTGCGCTCGCATTCTTCGGTGTCCTGATGGTGACGGGCCGCATCACAGATCTCTCGGCCTGGTTCACCGACGTCCTGATCTGGTTGGGTCTCGAGGGGCTTGCGACTGTATGACGATCCGTCTCTGAGATAGCCTTGTCGGCATGTTGCCATCCTTGACCCTCGAAGGCTTTCTCTACCTCGCCAACCGATTCAGCGTCGTTCCGCTCGCCGTCGTGGTCCTCGGAGATCTCCACACCCCGGTGTCCGTATTCGACCAGCTCACAAGAGACGGCGACGGTTTCCTGCTCGAATCTGTCGAGGGCGGGGAACGGTGGGGGAGGTGGTCCTTCATCGGCTGGGATCCCGCCTTTACGGTATCGGCATACGGAGGCGTGTCGACGTGCTCCAACCCTTCAGTGACGCTTCCGGGAGGTGACCCTCTCGAAGTACTCGAGTCGCTGATCGATCGGTACTCCGTTCCACCGTGGGACGATCTCGGGATCCCGGGACCGCCACCCCCGCTGCACAGCGGAGCTGTCGGGTACCTCGGGTACGACACCGTTCGTTACATCGAATCCCTGCCGAACCGCCCGCCGGACGATCGCGGATTGCCCGAGATGCTGTGGCAGTTCGTCGGTGGGCTCGCTGCGTTCGACCGACTGGCGAATACCATCACCGTGATCCGAAGCGTCTATATCTCGGATGATCCCGAGGCCGACTACCGTCAGGCAGTGCGTGACCTCGACGCTGCCGTCGGTTCCCTCGGCAGGGTGCCGTCACTGTCGATAGGGACACGGCCGGACTTTTCCACAATGCCCGCTACCGACCAATCCATGGATCGAGACGAGTTCATGGCGGTGGTGCATCGAGCCCTCAACGAGATCAGAGACGGTGAGGTGTTCCAGATCGTGCCTTCGATCCGTTTCGCTGCGGAGTTCGACGGTGACGCCTTCGCCGTGTACCGGGCGCTGCGTCTCGTCAACCCGTCGCCGTACATGTTCCTCGTTCGCAGCGGCGACCTCGCGGTCACCGGCTCTTCACCAGAATTGATGTCGAGGGTGCGCGACGGCCTTGTCTTTTCGCGCCCGATCGCCGGCACCAGACCAAGGGGGCGTACAGAGGCCGAAGACAGGGCACTGGAAGCAGAACTTCTCGCAGACCCGAAGGAGCGAGCCGAGCATGTCATGCTCATCGACCTCGCTCGTAACGATCTCGGACGGGTCTGTGAGTTCGGGACGGTGACGGTCGACGAGCTGATGGTGATCGAACGGTACTCACACGTCATGCACATCGTCTCAGGTGTCTCGGGTGTGCTCGTCGACGGTGTCGGGCCGATCGACGTGCTCCGTGCAACGTTCCCGCACGGCACCGTGTCGGGCGCGCCGAAGGTGCGTGCGATGGAACTGCTCGACGAGTTCGAGCCAACGGCGAGAGGCCCGTACGCGGGCGCCGTCGGGTACGTGGACTTCTCAGGCAACCTCGACACTGCAATAGCGCTCCGGACATGTGTTTCGAAGAGCACGACCGCCTGGGTTCAGGCCGGGGCCGGAATCGTCGTCGACTCGGATCCCGCGAGCGAGTACACCGAGTGCGTCACCAAGGCCAGGGCGGTGCTGGCCGCGATCGCGGCGGCGGCCTCGCTCGGTGGGGGCTCAGCGTGAACCTTCAGCGGGTTCTTCGCAGCCGTTAACGGTTTTCTTACATTGGCTCTGTACGATCGTAGGAACGAAGGCACCGGGGAACCGTCATGAGCCAGGGAACGATCCTTCTTGTAGAGGACCACGATGAGATCGCCGATCTCGTGCGTTTCTACGTGGAGCGAGAAGGGTTCACGCTGCTGCACGCCAGAACCGGTGAAGAAGGCCTCGACCTTCTTGCGCTTCGTACGCCGCGTGTGGTGCTGCTCGATCTTGGACTGCCCGGTATGGACGGAGTCGAGGTAGCGAGAGCGATCAGGGCGACCTGTGACGTACCCATCGTCATGTTGACGGCTCGTGACTCAGAGACCGACACCATCATCGGCCTCGAGGTCGGTGCCGACGACTACGTGACCAAGCCGTTCTCGCCGCGCGAGGTGCTTGCGAGGATTCAGGCAGTGCTTCGCCGCTCTGAGGACCGGCCCATCGCCAGGGACGTACGCACGATCGCAAGCTTCACGATCGACGCCGGGCGCAGAGAGGTTGTGACGCCGTCCGGCGCGAAGGTGCGTCCCACCGCTCGCGAGTTCGATCTGCTGTGGTACCTGTCCGAGCACGCGGGCCTGGTGCTGTCGCGGGGTCAGATCCTCGAAGCGGTTTGGGGATACGACTACTTTGGCGAGACGAGGACGGTCGATGTCCACGTTCGGCAGCTTCGTAAAAAGCTGGACGGGTTCCCGATCGAGACCATCTGGGGGGTCGGGTACAAAGTGGAACCTGAGTGAGACGTAAGATCATCATCGCGACGGCGATCGTCGCGTCCGTCACGCTCATCGTGGGCCTCGCGACGGCGGTCCTGGTCTCGAGACGCGTTCAGGCCTCGGCCACTGTAGAGCTCGCCAGGCAGGCGAGGGTCACGGCGGGCTTGATCGAGCAGGACCTCGAAGAGCTGCGGTTTCGCCCCGGTGGCAACGCGCCTGCCCAGATCGCACGATTCAGAACGGCACTCGTGCGGAGCCTCACCCGGGCACAGGTGATCGGTGGCCACGACGTGGTCGAGGCTGAGCTTTCGATACGAGGGCGGACCATCCCGATCAACGAGCCCCTCGTTGTCATCCCGCTCCTTCCTTCGGACGTTGGCGAGGGCGACGTCGTCAAGATCGATGTCGAGGGGACCGCGATGCTCGTTGCGGTTGAGCAGGTAGACCTTCCGTTCGGCACGCTTTCGGTCGCGATTGGGCGGGTTGAACCATTGTTCCCGGTTCGCGGCCTCACGTTCTCTCTCCTCGTGGCACTCGCAATCGGTGCCGTCCTCATCGTTTCGCTTGGTGTGTGGTTCTCCAGATCGTTGTCGGCCAGACTCTCCGACATCTCCCTGGCTGCCGGCCGGATAGGCTCGGGAGATCTCACAGCGCGGGCCACTGCGTCGGGAGGAGATGAGATCGCAGATCTGGCTTCCGCCTTCAACGACATGGCAGCGGAGCTACAAGGCGTTCGCGACCGCGAACGCGAATTCCTCATGGCGGTCAGCCATGATCTACGCACGCCGCTCACGACGATTTCGGGATACGCCGAGGCGCTGGACGCCGGCCATGTGTCTCCCGAGGATCTCTCACGGGTT
>BTQL01000016.1:0-41012 GCA_036985855.1 Acidimicrobiia bacterium
TGTTCTCGTAGCTCACAAGAGCAACAGCGTTGTCCTCTCCCGCTATCGCCGAGCTGGCGTTTCCTATCGTCGCCGACAGCCATTGTGGTTCACCAAACAGGTAGCGCATCGTGTCGAGGAAATGAATGCCCATCTCGTAGATGACAAGTCGGGGCATGGTCGCAAAGTAGGGCTGACCGACAAACGTGACCGTCGGCAGCGTTCCACGCGACTTGTTTGCCCAGTGGGCATAGAACGGCCTGCCGATTGGTCCGGAATCGAGCAGCTCTTTCATCTTGCGAAACCACGGCTGGAAGCGCATGTTCTCATTCGCGACGAGCTGCACTCCGGCTCGATCCGCGATATCGACCATTTCGTCGATCTCTTCGAGTGTCGGCGCGAAAGGCTTCTGGCACAGGATGTGTGCGCCTGCCGCTGCTGCTATTCGCACAAGATCAAGGTGAGTCGGCGGTTGTGTCGCTATGTCGACGAAATCAACGTCGAGTTCTCTCAGTGCTGTAGGGAGGTCGTTGTAGGTCGCGGCGATCCCGTACTTCTCAGCCTGGTGACGAGCCTTGTCTTCATCCAAATCGACGAGAGCAACGATCTCGGCCTCGGGTATCTGTGCCCAGGCATCGAGCTGCTCCGTCGAAATGTAACCGCAACCCACAAGGATGCCTCGCAAAGGTCGTCCCGTATCGGTCACCGGTTGTTCAGTTGTCCCTTGGTCTTGTGTCATTGGCCGTACTCCTTGCCGTTCAGTGGGTCGATGTCTGAGAGTTGAGAAACTGGCGATACCGCTTCACATAATGCTCGATGCCGTCATGAATGTCGCTGAATTGAGGCTCCCAACCGAGTTGCGTACGAGCGTTCTCGATGGACAACACCCCTCTGTATTTCATGTTCGTTTGGTCCGATGGAGTGAGTTCTGCTCCGATGGTGATGGACGCCTCCGGTATGAGCGTCCGCACCACGTCGGCGATCTCGGACGCCGTGACAAGTGGTTGACCGGTGGCACCGTAGAAAACACGGTCTGCCGACACGGGTGCTTCGAGCACGCTGACTGTGAGCGACGCCACGTCCTCGGCGTGTGTGTAATCACGCGGAAACGAACCGCCCGTTTCGAACACTACGTCTTCGCCACGAACGGCTCCTTCTACCATCGGTTTCACATAGATCGGTAGCTGCATCCCGAACCCGTACACGGCCGACGGGCGGATGATCCGAATATCAAGTCCGAAACCCTGCTCGTATGCGAAACAGAACGCCTCGGACGCGACCTTGGCCGATCCGTAGAATCCACCACCGGGTCCTTCTGTTGCCAGGATCACGGGATGGGACCCATCGATCGGCTCGTACTGGATGGTCGGAAGCACTGCAATCGACGAGAGAAACACAACTCGTTCTGCGTCGATCTGCCTGGCCGCTTCGAGCACGTTGATCGTCCCACCGAGGTTGATTCTGGTTGCGAGGCGTGGGTCGGTTTTGAGGGCTCCGGGGTCAACAACAGCAGCGAGGTGCACGAATGAACGGGGTGCGAAAACCTTGGTGGCTTCAAACACTCCCGCTGCATCGTCAACCCCGGTTCTGAAGAATCTGGTGTCGTCGAATGCGTCGCCGAGCACGAATCGGGCCTCCGGGCCCGGTTCGGCGATGTCGATGACGCCGACCTCGTAACCTTCCTGCCAGAGTGCTCTCGTGACGTAGCTGCCGATGAATCCGGAACCGCCTGTAACGATCACGCGATGTCCGTTCATACGCTGAACCCTGTGACGCGGAGGCCCTCGCGGAGACGAACAGAACCCTCCGGCTTGGTCTTGGCCGTGACGAGAATCACGGACGCACCGGCTTCGGGTCGATCTGAATGCCGATGTCTCGTGCGATGGCCTGCACGTGATCGAGACTCCTTCGAGTGCCAACCATCACATCGGCAGGCATCTCATACTCGAAGCAGAGATAGCCTTCATAAGAGCTGGCCAGCTCCGTAAGAATCGGCTCCCAGACGATGTCGCCGTCGCCGACGGCGACAGACGGTGCCCACCGCGAACCGGGGAACAGCAGGTTGGGATCGCGCTCATCTTTGCGAATCTGGTCCTTGAGGTGCCCGTACACGACCCTGCCCCTGAGCCTGCGGAGAGCGTCGAGTGGATCCTCCCCGATACGGAAGTAGTTGCACGGGTCGTAGAGCGTTCCCACGGCCGAATGGTCTGCGGCCTCGAGGGCCCACAGCACCTGCTGTGACGTCAACTCGTAGTTCTCGACAGCGATCTTGATTCCGTATTGATCGGCATAGTCGCCGAGTTGGGAGAGCACCTTGCCCAAAGCCTCCATAGTCTGCTCAGCCTCTTGGAGATGATCGGATCGAATGCCGGGTTCGGTGATCCGCATCACTTCGAGTCCGAGCCGAGCTCCGATGTCGATGACGCGCTGAGCGGCCGCGAAGCCGAATCTTCGCCTGCTCTCGTCAACCTCTTCTCCCAGCATGGCGTAGTCGCCCGCCAGATCGAAGTGAGACACCGACGATACGATCTGCACGCCGGCGCTTGTCGCGGCCTCGGACACGGCATCGGTCCCTGCGTTCAAACGGAAGTTGAATAGCTTGCCATCGATTATCTGCCAAAGAAGCGGCACTTCCACGTAACGGAGACCGAGCGCGGCTACCATCCCGAAGTAATTCGTCGGTGTCTGCTCCCTGAAGCCGTACCAAGCTGCACCTAACTTCAGCACGATACTTCCCCCTTGCCGCAGAGGTCATGCCGTTCCTGTCGGAGCGGAGCGGATACGTGGTCGCTTATCAATCCGAAACCAGCTGTACCGATCACGCGCTTGCGGCTCATGTGCCTCGTCATCTCTGTCTCTTCTCGTATCTGCCGGCGTTCGTGAGCGTGTTGGACTCTGAGGACGACCGACAACCAGCTGCCGATCGAGGACGAAACCCTCCTCGCGACCCTCCAGCTCCTTGACAAGGCGAGACCGCCAGAGCGCAACGCGCTCGCTCGGTACGAACCTTTCTTGGCTCGGTTACGAAACACTATAGCTCAACTGGACAGACCGGTGAGACCAGCCGATGGACAACCTTGGCGTCTTCTGGCCGCGAAGCGGGGAGCGTGATCAAGTTCCTTCGTGACACGTCCTCGGTTCAGGGCAAGCGTCTCTTCGTGGTTTCGCCCGGCCATCTGTGATGTTCGTTCAGTCGATCATTCCCTTCCATGGCGAGCAAGTCGGACAGCACATCCCGTGCTTGTTCATATGACGTCGTCTGGGGATGCATCAGCGCGCTCCACATGAGCATCGAAAGGTCGCCGGTCTTCAAAACCTCGAGGGTGTGCTCCATCCGGAGCACTGCAGGAAGGGTCTGCTCGAGCATGATCTTTCTCGGCAACGGTGCAATCGAAATCGGGTGGACCCCTGAACCGTCAACGAGGGCCCGCAGCTCAACAACGACGTCGTCCGCTATGCCGGCGAGCGAGCCATCATTTCGGACGTTCACCTGAAACACTCCCGATCGATTTCCTGCGAGGGCATCGATGATCGGAACGTGCATCTCGTAGGAGGGAAGGCTATCGAGAAAGGTTACGACGCTCGCCAGAGGATCACTCACGATCCGTTCGACGTCCCGGACTCTTCCGTCGAGCAGATCGATGAATGCCTGCCTTCCTTGTGGCGTGTCAGGCCCGCCCCATGGTTCGCCGAACCAGCGCAGCTTGGTTGCAAAATCGGTGTGCAGCCATGCGTTGATCGGGTCTCGCACAGTGTCTCCCAGTGGCATGAGCCCGTACAGCTGATATAGGTGAATCGCCGCCCGCGACATCTGGATGTCATGGCTTTTCAGTTGACGATGCGATTGCCAGTAGGACTCTGCACTCGATTCGATCCATTCATCGAGCAACGGATAGATATCCATGTCATCAAGGAGGAACTTGGTCAGCCAGACCTGATGATTGACGCCTGGTGCCTCCCAGGTCACCCGGCCAGCTTCGATACCAAGCACATCGCACACGTCCCGGTAAGTCTTGACACCATCACATAGGCCTACCACCTTGATGTCTGTTTCGCGCGTCATCAGTGTGCATCCTTCAAAAACCGGGTTTCCGGATTGCAGAAGCCAGGCGTCGGGACACCGGCGCTCCATCGTACGAGCGAAGTCAAGGCGCATCATGAGATCATCGAAGGCCCAATGATCGACTGGCCCGTATACGCCCGCACTACTGTGGTAGTAACCCGACTGCGACGTTGTCTCCTGAACCCTCATGCCATGTTTATGTCCGGAGGCATATGCGACATTCACGACGAACTCGGCGTCTTCAAGAGCGGCATCCTCGGAAAGAGTCGACACAAAAGACACGTCGCTGCCCATCTCGTCTGCACAACGCGTCGCCAGAGAAGTAACGGCGTCAAGACGGTCCGAATCGATGTCCATCAGGACGATTTCACTTCCGCTGAGACTCGGAGTTGCGCACAGATCTCGAACGATCTGAAGCGAGAACACGGCGCTCCCTGCCCCGACGATGCTCAACTTGACCGCCGTTCGGCGCTTCGGTTCTCCGGTTGTTGGAGACCCCATAGCTTCTCTCCTTTCGTTAGGCCACGCCAAGTTCGCACGGCTTGATCACGATCTATCAGGACACTCGACAGGCTTCAGATCATCCTATTCATGGCGAGGACATTCGCACGACACAGTCTCTCGATCAATATCATCTATCCATCCCAGTTTGGATCTAGCCTGGCAAAAGCAAACTCTCGACTGCCCAATGTCTCGGCGGCGGTCCGCCTGCCGTTGGCGACTTCGATCAAGTATTCGAACACCTGCCGTCCCACGGCTTCCAACGTTTCAACGCCATCTGTGATGACTCCTGCATCGAAGTCGATGAGTCCCGGCAATCGAGTCGCCACGTCGGTATTCGAAGAAATCTTGATGGTTGGTGCAACCGGTGAGCCGGTCGGGGTACCCCGACCCGTCGTGAAACCGATGATGTTGGCACCTGCGGTGACCATGCCGGTGACCGACTCGATGTCGTGGCCGGGGGTATCCATGATGTGCAAGCCTCGCGCTGAGGGCTGTTCCCCGTATTCGAGAACTCCGACGATCGGACCCGCGCCGCCTTTCATCGCAGCACCGAGCGACTTCTCCTCGAGCGTGGTAAGCCCTCCGGCGATATTTCCCGGCGCTGGCTGGCTGCCGCGCAGGTCCACGCCGGCCGACGCCAAATCCTGCTCGAACCTGTGGACGACCTCCATGATGTCGTCGGCGACTTCCGGAGAGATGGCCCGAGCCGCGAGTAGGCGTTCTGCACCGATGAGTTCGGTTATCTCCGCCAGGAATGAAGTTCCACCGCGTTCAGTGAGCATGTCGCTTGCGATCCCCAGCGCGGGGTTAGCGGTAATCCCTGAGAAGGCGTCCGATGCGCCGCACTCCAATCCAAGACAGAGCCCGCTCAGCGGCGCGTCCACCCTGGAGTCCTCGGCCGCGGCGGACGCGATGCCGATGAGTAGATCCGATCCAACGTCGATTGCGCCCAACGACCCGCCCGAATCGGCCAGGGCTACAAAAGCGACACGCTGGCCGGTCTCTTTCGCCTGATCGGCGAACCAGGCATCGCTCTCGTCGAGGCCAACCATCAGCACCGCGCCAACGTTCGGATTGGTCGCAGTTCCAACCAAGACACGACGGATACGATCCGCGTCCGGATCGCCGGGAATGTTCTCCCAGTCGTGGACAACCGAAACCACACCAGAGTTCTGTTCAGCCAGCACGGTGGTGACCCGCGAGGCTGCCGCGAGGAGAGGGAGCACCAGCACGTGGTTCCGAGTGCCCCAACGGCCGTCGGACCGCTCGAACAGCATCAATCGGGGGGTCACGTCGATCTCCTGCGTCGAGGAACAAGGAACTCGGCCGAGCCCAACCGTTCCGCGACAGTCGCCGATCCGGAGAATACTGACGCTATGCCATCCCAAACGTCCTCTGTTGGTGTATCAGGACCGAAGTCGAAGTCTCCCTGTATCGCTGTGTGGAGGCGGCCCCCACTGGCGACTGAGATCACGGGACAGGAAACGAACCCGAAGGGGGTGCGACCCGGCTCGGGGTAGGAGATGATCACTTGCGCGCCCGCCGCGGCCAAACCGACGTGGTGCTGTGAACCGTGCCCCGAGTCAACGACACAGTTGAGACCGGAGTCCGGCCGATCTCCCAGGATGATCTTGTCGGCTAGGGCCCAGGGGCCGGAGGCCTCGCCCGGTTCGGTGGCGAGGACCACGGTCGCCGCTGCATCGACTGCCCGATCGATCAGCGAAACGGCATGGGGATTTCCGACGCGCGCGTCCACACCAAGCACAAGATCTTTCGGCGGGACGAGGGTGCGGTCTGGCTCCGGACGTTCGTTGATCAGGTCTCCCACGAGGCCGATGCCATCTCGAACGGCCTCTTCGGATCCGCCACTCGATTGCAGGCCGACGAGACGCACCGAAGCGCCCAACGCCTCGAGTCTTTCGGCGATGCGGCTGCCCTGGATCGTCTCACAGCCAAGACTCACGACCAGGGTCCCTGCGATATTGGGATTCGTGGCGACGCCGATGAACGCCCGTTCGGTTTGGTTGACATCATCGCCGATGTGGCCACATCCATTCTGGTGGACGAAGCTGATTCCGTCGGAGCCTTTGGCGATCTGTTCCGAGACCAGGGTCGAGCAGACGACGGATGGCAGCACGAGGATGTGATGGCGGCAACCCGGGCGACCCTCGGGACGCATGAACCCGAGCAGTGCTGGATCGGAAGTCACCAAGCCGCCTGTCCGGCGCGTATGCCGATCATGTTGTGCACGTGAGCGTGATCGCCGCGCAGTATTCTGTCTGTGGCAGCGCCGATCACCTCGCCGTACTTGAGTACGTCACCACCGACAGCAATGTCGACCAACGCGATCTTGTGACCCACCGGGATATCCTCTCGGATGCGAATCGTGCAGTCCCCTGCCAAACCCTCCTCACCGGCGACCAGAGCAGTGAGAGCAACGCCGACATTGTCGGTCGGATCGAGCACGAGGATTCCCGCCCGCCGGGAGTCTCTGGCAGTTTGATCCCTCATCGACCCTCGCTTGTGGACATCATGTGTGAAGCCGGCGGGGCAGGGTGCGGTTTCTCGACTCAATACGTGAGCTATGCACGTTCGACACCTGCCTGTAGGGACGGTACAGCATCACTATAGTTCGGTTGGACAGACCGGTGAGACCACTCTGAAGGTGTAACGTGTGTGACACTCCGGCCTGCGGATAGGTCAGCTCTCGGACCGCTGAGGAGAGACATTGGCAAAGTTCCCAAGACTCCAGGTACTCACCGCGATGATCGACACCGGTCTCGTCCCCGTGTTCTATCACGACGACGCCGAGACTGCGCAGTCCATCCTCGCTGCGCTCACCGCAGGCGGCGCCAGGACCATCGAGTTCACGAATCGAGGCGATCACGCCTTCGAAGTGTTCTCTGACCTCGAGAAATATGCCAGCATCGAACATCCTGATGTGATCCTTGGCATCGGATCAGTGGTCGACGCGGTCACCGCCGGTTTGTACCTCGATCTCGGCGCCAACTTCGTGGTTGGACCGATGCTCAACCAAGAGGTGGCCAGAATTTGCAATCGGCGAAAGGTCGCATACTCGCCGGGGTGCGCCACCCTGACCGAGATCTCAACCGCCGAGGAGCTTGGGTGTGAGATCGTGAAGATATTTCCAGGAGACCTCGTTGGAGGACCAGCGTTCGTCAAGACGATTCACGGGCCATGCCCCTGGTCACTGCTCATGCCAACGGGAGGTGTCGACATAACCCATGAGTCCCTCGCCACCTGGTTCGGTGCGGGTGTGGCTTGTGTGGGAATCGGTTCGAAGCTGGTGTCGAACGAGCTCGTGCAAGCCTCAGACTGGAGCGAACTCGAACGGCGCACGGCACAGGTCGTGGCGACGATCGAGACGGTACGGAACGAATCACAATGACCATGCCCGTCCTCGATATCAGACCAGCCGATTCTTGTCGATGGGATGGATTGGCCCTCGGTGAAGTCATGTTGCGGCTCGATCCCGAATGGGGACGAGTGCGAACTGCCCGCACGTTGCGTGTCTGTGAAGGTGGCGGCGAATACAACGTGTGCCGAGCCCTTCGCAAGTGTTTCGGTCTCCGCACCGCCATCGTCACCGCCATCGTCGACAATGAAATCGGTCATCTGCTCGAAGATTTGGTCAACACCGGAGCCGTCGACATGTCCTACGTCAGGTGGGTGCCGTTCGATGGGCTTGGCCGTGCTTCTCGTGTCGGCCTCAATTTCACCGAGAAGGGTTTCGGAATCCGACCCGCGGTCGGAACCTCGGATCGCGGGCACACTGCTGCATCACAACTGCGCCCCGGCGACATCGACTGGGAAACCATCTTCGGTGTAGATGGGGTGCGATGGTTCCACACCGGAGGTATCTTCGCAGCGCTGTCGGCAACGACACCCGATGTTGTCGTAGAGGCGGTTACGGCAGCCAACAAATACGGCACGATCGTATCGTACGACCTCAACTACCGCCCATCGTTGTGGGATTCCCACGGTGGCAGCGAACGAGCGATTGAGGTGAACCAGGCGATCGCACCGATGGTCGATGTGATGATCGGCAACGAGGAAGACTTCACGGCATCGCTCGGATTCGAGGTCCAGGGCATCGATGAGTCGCTTTCGGCACTCGATCCGGCCGCGTTCGAACAGATGATCCGATCCGCAGTAGACACGTATCCGAACCTCAAGGTGGTCGCCACCACGTTGCGCAACGCGAAAACCGCAACGATCAACGACTGGTCTGCCGTCATGTTCGCTCAAGGCGAATTCCACACCTCCCGTCGGCGTGAGAACCTGGAAATCTATGACCGCGTCGGCGGTGGTGATGGTTTCGCTTCGGGATTGGCGTACGCATTCCTCGCAGGGAAGTCGCCTGCCGAGGCGGTCGAGTACGGGGCTGCACACGGGGCGTTGGTCATGACCACACCAGGCGACATATCCATGGTCACGCTTGCAGAGGTCGAGCGCGCAATCGGCGCCGACGCAGCACGCGTCATTCGCTGAACGGATCCCCGCCCTATGGAGACGAGATACGACCAACGAGTCTGCGATGAAGTCGACGTTTCCGTTCGCGGGTACGCTGGTGTCGTGGCGAAAAAGATCCATTCACAGGACGTAACCATCGGTCCGGCAAAGGCCGGCGCTCGGGCCATGTTGCGAGCAGTTGGTCTCAGCGAGGACGATTTCGCCAAATCCCAGATCGGTGTCGTATCAGCCGGCAATGAGGTCACGCCGTGCAACGTCACCGGCCCCAAACTCGCTGGTTTCGCCAAGATCGGCATCCGCGACGCAGGTGCCGTCGGCCTCGAGTTTGCGACGATTGCCGTATCAGACGGCATTGCGATGGGCCACGAAGGCATGCGCGCCTCCCTTGTCTCGCGAGAGGTGATCGCAGATTCTGTGGAGCTGGTCATGCACGGAGAGCGTTTCGACGGCATGGTGTCGATCGCGGGTTGTGACAAGTCGCTTCCCGGAATGCTCATGGCAGCAGCCAGACACAACCTACCTTCCGTGTTCCTGTACGGCGGAACGAGCATGCCGGGGCGCCTCGACGGCAAGGATATCTCGCTCGTCGAAGTGTTCGAAGCCATCGGCGGTCATGCCGAGGGCTCCATCAGCGATGAGCAGTTGCTGCGAATCGAGCAGAGCGCCTGCCCTGGTGCTGGATCGTGCGCCGGGATGTTCACAGCCAACACGATGGCTTCTGTGGGTGAAGCCATTGGTATGTCGCTGCCAGGTTCCGCAGCGGTCCCTGCGATCGA
The DNA here is from genome assembly GCA_036985855.1 of Acidimicrobiia bacterium. GTDB lineage: Bacteria > Actinomycetota > Acidimicrobiia > Spongiisociales > UBA5794 > B3-G11. The sequence continues at coordinate 9,817 of BTQL01000016.1, forward strand.
CAGCCGCCTCGAGGACTACGCCCGCCAATCCGGTGAAGCAGTGATAGCACTGGTCGAAGCGGACATCAGGCCACGAGATGTCATGACGAGGGCGGCATTCGAGAACGCAATCTCGGTCGTGATGGCTCTCGGGGGATCGACCAACGCCGTGCTCCATCTGATGGCGATCGCCCACGAAGCGCGGGTCGATCTCACGCTCGAAGACTTTGATGAGATCTCACGACGCACTCCCCACATCGGCGACATGAGCCCCTTTGGTACGTACCACATGGCAGACCTCGACCGGATCGGTGGCGTACCGGTCGTTCTCAAGATCCTTCTCGACGCCGGCATCGTCCATGGAGACGCATTGACGGTCACCGGTAAGACCATGGCCGAGAACCTCGTAGATGTAGTCGTTCCCAGGGACCAGGACGTCGTGCGTCCGATCGACTCACCACTCGCCGACCAGGGGGGCATCGTCATACTTCGTGGTTCACTTTCACCGGGTGGTGCAGTCGTCAAGGTCGCAGGAATCGACCTCGACGTGTTCGAAGGTTCCGCGAGAGTGTTCAACGATGAACAGCACGCGTTGGAGGCGCTGAACGCTCACACCCTGAAGCCGAACGACGTGGTCGTCATTCGCTTCGAAGGACCCAAAGGCGGGCCCGGAATGAGAGAGATGCTTGCGATCACGGCGGGGATCAAGGGTGCAGGCCTTGGCGAGGACGTCCTACTGATCACGGACGGCAGGTTCTCTGGTGCAACGACCGGTTTGTGCGTCGGTCACGTCGCACCGGAAGCAGCCCATCGTGGCCCAATCGCCCTCGTTGAGGAAGGTGACCGAATCAGGGTCGACATTCCCAACCGCACGCTCGATCTTCTTGTCGATGACGCGACCCTGGAAGCTCGGAGACGAGTGTGGGAGCCAATCGCACCGCGCTACACAACCGGGGCCCTCGCGAAGTACGCAAAGCTCGTGGGTTCAGCCGAGTCAGGCGCGGTACTCGACTGACGACGTCTTGTCCTGGTCAACGGCTGCAGCCTCGCGCCGCAACCGACCACACGTCAACCACTCGGTCACCGCTGATAACAACAAGCTCCTCAGCGAGATTGACCACGGGACAGACGTGCATCGGGTAGACCCTCACAACGTCCCCGACGGCAGGTAACGGGCCCGCTGCCGCGACCATCCCATGCTCTTCGGTGAGCCTGACAACGACATCATCACGACCGACAACCGTGCCGAACATCGGATCTCCTCCCGGATACCCGTCGCTGGTCAGGATCTTCGACCCCGCATCGATGGTGTACTGGGCGCCTCCCTCATGGGCGACAACGACGGTCGCGACCACGGAGAGCGCCAGTGCATCCTCCCCTACAATGCCGAGAGCCTGCTGGCCAACGTCGTTGAACACATACGTCCCGATGCAGACTTCCGTGACACCGTCGACCGTCGCCGCAGGTTTCCCTGTGGGTGTCGATCCGGCAATGACATTCGGAACCTTGAAACCGGCGGCACGCAACGTTTCAGCGACGCCCACGATCAGCTCGCCCTCTGCAACTCCTAGATCCCACGGATCCTTGCCGATTCCGTCTGGAAACAGCGCACCGCGGTGTGTAGTCACTCCATCGAGGTAGAGACTCTCGGAGACTTCAATCAGCGAAGCAAGCGATATAGCACCGTCGGCATCGACACCGGTGCGATGGAACCCTGAATCGATCTCAATCCGCACGCCGACCGATGTCTGCACCTTGGCCGCAGCCTCGGATAACCCGCGTATGGCCTGTTCATTCTCCACGTGCACCACGAGCTTGTCACATCGCGCCGACAGCTGAGCGATTCTGCTCCATTTGCGCTCGCCGAACACCGGATAGGCGATCACCAGGTTGGTCATCCCCCCATCCACGAAAACCTCCGCCTCGCTCACCTTCGCCACAGCAGCACCAATGGCGCCACTACCGATCTGTTTTCGGGCGATCTCGAGGGTCTTGTGGGTTTTGAGATGTGGTCGGAAGGCGACGCCGTGGGACAAAACGTATCCATGAAAGTCACTGATATTGCGGTCCAGCCGTTCTGCATCGACAACCAACCTCGGTGTGTCGAGTTCCTGCCACGGACTCCCGATGATGCTTGTCACGGCCTGCAATTCCTTCCACCGGCGTGGTCTCAGATCCCCCACGACGCCTCTATTGGGGCGTCTCACGACGTGCCACTGCGTTGTGGGCACCTCAGCGCTTCCTCGGTATGCGATGTTACATCGCCTCGGTGCGGGCTCGTGGTGCATTTCGGGACTGGCGGGATGGCCCATCCGTCGGCCGCGGCCTCGAGGGATACTGCATAGGACATCTGCCACGTGCATGCTGACACCCGAAGGGCGCAAGAACCAGCCACTCGCCGGGGGCGTGATCGCCTCGAACCAGCGTCCGCGGAGTCCCTGAGTCGCCCTTCCCTGCACGACGATGCTCCCAGCGAACAAACGAGAACAACGAGTCATTGAAAAGCCATCTACGAGAGGACGAGAACACATGACTACCAGCAGCGCAGGTCACTCAAGGAGGCTCGAAGGGAGGGTGGTCGTCCTCACCGGCGGCTCCACAGGAATCGGGAGGGGATGCGCCGTGGCGTACGCCGACGCAGGTGCCTCGGTGGTCATCGGTGACGTCGACGAGCATGGTGCGTACGAGACGATGGAGCTCGTCAAGGCCGTCGGAGGCACGGCGATTTTCGTACCGACTGACGTTTCAAGCAGTATGCAGTGCGAAAACCTCATTCAGGAGGCGGTCGATCGGTTCGGGCGCGTCGACGTCCTGCACGCCAATGCGGGGATAGAGCATCGCACGTCCCTCGTGGACACTACGAACGAGCAATGGGAACGCGTGATCGGGATAAACCTCTCCGGGGCTTTCTACGCCGCACGAGCGGCGATGCGCCACATGCTCGAAACCGGTACGAAGGGAGTCATCACAATGACTTCCTCGCCCCACGCGTTCATGACGTACCAGACCATCGGCGCGTATGCCGCGTCGAAGGGAGGCATGGTTGCCCTTTCGAAGGCGTTCGCTCTCGAAGGTGGGCCACACGGGATCCGGTCCAACACGATCGTCCCAGGGGCAATCGACACGCCCATGCTGGAGCGCGAAATCGACACGAGTGCAGATGGTGACACGCTGGCGGAGCGGTTGGCCGTTGCCCAACCGCTCGGCCGACTCGGAACACCTGAGGACATAGCGAACGTGGCTGTGTTCCTGGCAAGCGACGAGGCTGGGTTCGTGACCGGGTCTGACGTGCGAGTCGACGGCGGACTCATGGCCGCGGTCAACTCGGGATCGACGATGGCGTGGGCGAACGACTGAGATGTCGACCCTCGTCACGTGATTCGACCTCGTGCCACAGGCACATCTCTTCGCCTCGAATTCACCGAGATCTGACAGCTCAAAGGGGCGGCTGCTTGTCGGCCCAGGGACGTGCAGCCTCGTACGCAGCAGAGGCGCGGAGCACCCCCGCGTCGTCCAGTCTCCGGCCGACGATTTGCAAACCGACCGGCAGTCCCGCCCCGGTGAAGCCGCAGGGAATGCTGGCCGCCGGGTTATGCGTGAAGTTGAAGGGGTACGAGAACTCCGCCCACATCAGCCAGTCCCAATCGTGTTGCGGCCAGCCTTCCGGCTGCAACCGTTCGACAGGGAACGCCGCGACCGAAACCGCAGGGGTCAACAGCAGGTCCCAATCACCGAACCATCGATGCACGGCGGCGACATAGTCAAGCTTGCGCTTGCGCATCTCCATATATTCGATAACCGTCGGATTACCAGCGGAGCGGATGCAGGCGACCAGCCCCGGGTCCATTCTCGCTTCCCATTTGGCCAGTTCAGGCAAGAGACCCAACATACGAACCGGCCAAAAGAACCGGCTGAGTTCCGGGCCGGTGGCTGCCCAGTCCGGCGTCACCTCGGTGACATACGCGCCCATAGCCTCGAATACATGGGCGGCCTCCGCCACCAGAGACGCGACTTCCCCTTCGACCCGCGCGTGGCCCAGATCCGGACTGTATGCGACACGCAAGCCTTCGACGCCGCCGTGCAGAAGGGACGGGTAATCTGCCACCCGTCCTGCCAGGCTGTAATGGTCGAGCGGATGCGCTCCGGCCATGACCGAGAGCATCAAGGCAGAATCGGCCACGGTCCGCGTCATCGGACCATCATGGGACGTCTGATCGGCGTTCGACACGGGAACTCTCGGTATGCGCCCGAACGACGGCTTCAGACCGTAGATGCCGCAAAAGTGCGCTGGCATGCGCACGGAACCCGCCCCATCCGAACCCTGATGCAACGGACCGAAACCGGCCGCCGCAGCCGCGCCGGCCCCGGCAGAAGATGCCCCGGCGTTGTAGCCATGCTTCCACGGATTGTGGGTTATGCCGGTAAGAGGGCTGCGGCTGACACCGCTCCAGCCGAATTCCGAAGTCGTGGTCTTTCCGAGCGGAATTGCACCGGCGTCCTTCAGCCGGGTCACGAACGGCGCATCCGCGGCGGCGATGTTGCCGGCCCTGATATGCGAGCCAGCCTCAAGGGGAAGCCCCTCGGCCGCCGTCAGATCCTTGATCGTCAGCGGCAAGCCGTGCAATGGACCGTGTGCTTCTCCCGCTGCTACCGCAGCCTCCGCTACCTTGGCACCATCCATCGCCGACTCGGCGGCAAGCGCGGAAAACGAATTGATGCGAGGCTCCAGCTTCTCGATCCGCGCCAGAATCGATGTCATCAATTCGACTGGCGACAGCTCCTTCGCCCTGATCCGCCCCGCCGCCTCGACCGCGGACATGAAACAAAGTTCGGTGTCGTACATCATCTCCGACCCTTCATGTGAAATCCTGGGAAGGGCTCGTCGTCCTACGGGTCTCGTCAATCTCGACTCTTGCCAACCACGGTAGCGGCACGCGGCAGGTCGTCGCGGTTGAACGCATTGCAGTCTCTTGGATCAGTTCACCAGCGTCGATCAGTTACGGACAGCCAGCACGTCGATCTCGACGCGAAGTCCTTCCGCGAGTGCGGTTCCAACTGTCGTGCGAGCGGGATAGGGCTCTGCAAACTGCTGGCCATATACCTCGTTCATCCCCTCGAACTCACCGAGATCGGCGAGGAACACCCTGACCTGGATGACATCTGCGAAGGAGGACCCAGCCGCCTCGAGGGCAGCGCGGATATTCGCGAACGTCTGGTGTGTCTGGCTCCCGATATCCGGTCCGACGAGATCGCCGGTCACCGGATCGATACCCGCCTGTCCGGCCACTGCAAGAATCGGGCCCGAGAACGCCACATGAGAATATGGCCCAGCCGGCGTTGGCGCTGCGGGAGTGACGATACCTTCGCGTGTCATGAAGTTTCTCCTAACGATTGGATCACCTGTCTGGACGGCAGACGTCGATCTTGCCTGATCGAAGACGGCCTTTGGTCCGTTGATGGATACTGTACCGGTCGATTTGATAAGATATGTGCACATTTGATAAAGATCGTGCCTGAGCGCGACGGTCGGATGCGCGGGACAGACGACCAATCGTGGGGAGACAACTGTGCGCTCTGCTGACAAGGCCCCAGACGACACAACCCAGGTGTCTCTCGTATACCACGGGATCAAGCAATCGATACTCAATGGGACGTATCCGCCCGGCACTCCCCTTCGGCTCAAGATGTTGTCTGAGGACCAGGGCGGGAGTCACATTCCGATCCGCGAGGCTCTGCGCCGGCTCGAGGCCGAGAGGCTTGTCGAGAATGTTCCAAACAAAGGCGCGCGCGTCATGCAGCTATCACTCGGTGACCTCGACGATCTCTACTTGACGCGAAGCTCGCTGGAAGCCGATGCAGTCCAGAGGGCGGCCGAGCACATCAACCCGAAGGCAGTTCGTCAACTGACGGTCCTGGCAGAAGAGATGAACGAGGCATTTGCCGAAGGCGACGAAGACGCGTTCTTAACCGCCCATCGGCGCGTGCATTTCGGAATCTACGATCTCGCGCACTCCGAGTGGCTCGATCACCTGATTCCCATCCTCTGGACCCAGTCAATCCGATACCGAGCCATCGCGAAGGCGAGGCGTTCCTCCACCGAGATCCGCGTCGAACACCAGGCGGTCATCGATGCCCTCGCACGGGGCGACGCCACCGCGGCCGCCGAATCCATGCGACGCCATCTCAGTCGCACGGCCGGTTTGGTACGCGAGTACTTCGCTGAGGTCGAGGGAGACGAATCCACTCCACAGCTCGCGTGAAGACAATACAAGCGCCGCGCTGCGGCATGACATCAACAATGAAAGGCGCCGGAACATGAAAATCCTGCGATTCGGTGAGGTTGGATTCGAGCGGCCGGGGATCCTGATCGAAGAGAACACGATCCTCGATCTCGGCGACGCTGTCGGCGATCTCCTCCTGGATCCGAATTGGCCGACCGTTCGCGATCACATCCAGCAGATCGTCGAGAACTCACCGGCGGGTCTCCCTCGACTCCCCTTCGATGGTCAGCGCATAGGTCCCCCTCTGGCCCGATTCGGCAAGATCATCTGTGTGGGGCTCAACTACCGAGCGCATGCGGCCGAGGTTGGTTCGGAACCGCCTGAGGAACCTGTTCTGTTCATGAAAGCGACCGACACGATCATCGGACCGAGCGATCCTGTCGAGATCCCTCACGGCAGCACCAAGACCGACTACGAGGTCGAGCTCGCCGTTGTCATCGGCTCCCGAGCGTGGCGCCTCTCAGACCCTTCGCAATCGGTAGATCACATCATGGGTTACATGATCAGCAACGACGTTTCAGAGCGCGAGTACCAGCTCGAGCGAGGAGGCCAGTGGATGAAGGGCAAGAACTGTCCGACGTTCAACCCGTCCGGGCCCTGGATCGCAACGAATGACGAGATTCCGGATCCTCAGGATCTGGATCTCCGGCTCACCGTCAATGGTGAGGCCCGACAGAGCTCAAACACATCGGATATGGTCTTCGATGTGCAGCACCTCGTGTGGTACATCAGCCAGTTCATGGCCCTGGAACCAGGTGACGTCATCAACACAGGAACACCTCAGGGTGTCGGCATCGGACAGTCACCACCGACGTATCTCCGCCCAGGAGACATCGTCGAACTCTCGATTGCCGGACTGGGGCACCAGAGGCAGGAGTTCGTGGACGGGACGGGAGTCATACGATGACGGAACCGGAATCGGCTTTCTCGATCGCAGGGCAGGGGATGGCCGTCATAGGTTCCGGATCGGGAATCGGTCGCGGGACAGCGGCGCTGCTAGCCGCCAGAGGTGCGCTCGTTGCATGCATCGACTCGAACGAGTCGGCAGCCGAGACTGCCGCCAGAGACATCATCGCTGACGGTGGGGACGCTATCGCACTGAGGGCTGACGTTCGTAGTTACGACGAGATCGACGATGCGTTCGCCGATCTGGAATCCCACGCCGGGCAGGTGCACGGGGTCATCAATTCAGCCGGTGTCACAGGGCCGACGGGCCGACGAAGCCACGAAGTCGAGCTCGCTGAGTTCGACGCCACGTACGAGATCAACCTCCGCGGCTCGCTGATCGTCAGCCAGGCCGCTGTCCGCCGCATGCTGCCCCACCAATATGGCCGCATCGTTCACGTCGCATCGATCGCGGGAAAAGAGGGGAATCCGAACATGATCGGCTACTCGGCAACAAAAGCAGGAATCATCGGCATGGTCAAGGCCCAAGGCAAGGAGTACGCGACCGATGGGATAACGATCAACGCGGTCGCCCCCGCTGTCATCGGAACCCCCTGGATCAAGTCGCTCTCGGAGGAAGTCGTCGGTTACATGACCGACCGCATCCCTATGGGCAGAGTGGGCAGCATCGAGGAGGTGGCGCAGATACTCGCCTGGATCGTATCGCCCGAGTGTTCGTTCACAACCGGTTTCACGTTTGACATTTCCGGCGGTCGAGCGACGTACTGATCCTCTCGAATGGTGCCGGATCGTGCCGATAGTCACCGGTGGAGCGGTGCGCCCACTGTCCGGCTATCTCGACAAAGCAAGCCGTGGCAGAAGCCGAAATGAGAGTTGAGCGACCGTCGCTGAACTGTGTGAGTTCATCCGTCCGCCCCAAAACGCCAGAGAGCGCCAAAGGTAGGATGCCTGCGGGCGCTGCGTCACACTACGACAACCGGAATCAGGAGGCATCGCACAACATGATCATTGGAACAGCTTGGTATGGATTTCGCGGGTTCTCAGTAGAGAACTACATGGCTGCCGCGGGCGCTCTGTCCCTTCGCCACGTCGAAGTCCCCCTCTACGGGCACATCATCCATGACTACCTCTTCAACCTCCGCGACACCGCCGCACTGCGGCGCCTCGCGCTCGAGACCGGGGTTGAGATGCACGGTGGGGTTGCCGCTCTCGATCTTGCACCTCCCTTCGATATCCGGGGGTTGCCCATCAGTGAGGAGGCCGTCGAATTCAACCTGGCACTCGGACGGCGGATAATCGATGTAGGCGCTGCGCTCGGGCTCCATGTGATTCGCCTGACCGAGCCGAACATCGGCGAGGTCCACCTGCACCTCGCGGACCAATACATGGAAGAGTACGGCCACGCGCTGAGAGGACTCGGCGACTATGCCGCAGACCGCGGCATCAAGGTCGTCGCAGAGAATTACGGTCTCACGTCCCTTCAGATGAAGACACTGCTCGACGCGGCGGACCATCCCAATGTTGGAACACTCTTCGATCCGTGCAACTATCTCCGTATCGGCGAGGACCCTGCGAAGTCGCTGTCGTTGATCGGCGACAAGGTCTTCTACTGCCACGTGAAGGACACAAGCGTCGATGACAAACGGACTGCGGAGCAACTGTTTCCTGGCTCCCGATGGAAGCCTTCGGTTGCCGTCGGGGCCGGCGACATGGATTGGGACACCGTTCTCGCGACGTTGTCCCTGAGCTATTCGGGAGTCCTCGCCATCGAGTGCGAGATGCCCGATGATGTAGTGCTGGCCACGATGCAGAGCCGAGACTTCCTTCGCGACCGGCTCGCAGCGCTCGAAGGATCTCGGTGACGAGGCAATGGCGGAATCCTCAGCCGAGGCATAGGGCGTTGCAACAACATGGGAAGGAGCCTGTGGGATGAAGATCAAGAGTATCGAAACGTTTCTGATGCAAGCAGGAACTCCGGATGACCGTTGGTGGGCGACCGATGCCGGTGGGCAGCAATCGGCTCGCAACTGGCTTTTCGTGAAGGTCGTAACCGACGAGGGGATCGTTGGAATCGGGGAGTGCAGCGGATGGCCCAGGGTCATTGAGACAGCGGTCAACGACCTGGCAACCGTACTGATCGACGAGGACCCTTTCGATATCGAGCGTCTGTGGCAGCGCATGTATGTCGCGATGATGGGGCATGGGATGACTGGAACTGTGGGCTCCGGCGCGATCACCGGGATCGATATGGCGTTGTGGGATATCAAGGGAAAGGCGCTCGGCGTTCCCGTATGGCAGTTACTGGGTGGTCTTGTTCGTGATCGAATCAAGATCTACGGCCACGCGAACACTCCAGAAGCTGCACGCCACCTGCTCGACATGGGAGTGACAGCGGTGAAGACCGGCAGTGTCGTCGAGCCCGTGCGCCGAGTCGCTGCTATCCGCGGTGAACTCGGCGGCGCCGTGGACGTGATGGTCGATCTGCACGGACCGCCCTGGATGACCGCGGCGGATGCGGCGAGAACCGCAGTTGATCTCGAGGAGTTCGACATCCTGTTCCTCGAAGACCCGGTGGCCCCGGAGAACGTGCCCGGTTTTCGCCAGGTACGGGAGAAGACATCGGTTCCACTCGCGGCCGGCGAGCGGGTCGCTACGATCTGGGGAGCGCGCGAGCTGCTCGAGTCTGGTCTGATCGATGTGTACCAGCCTGATACGGGTAGATCGGGTGGCATCACCCAGATGAAGAAGTTGGCAGCCATGGCGGAGTCTCGCTTCATCACGCTTGCGCCCCATTCCGGGTCACTGGGACCCGTCGCAGAGTACGCGGCCCTGCACGTTATGGCGTCGATCCCCAACGCACTCATGCTCGAGCGGATCGTGGTTGATTGGCCAGGTCGATACGAAGTGGCGAATCCGCCGCCCACCCAGGTGGACGGGACTCTTGTAGTCCCCGATGCACCCGGTCTCGGCGTTGAAATCGATGAAGAGGCGATCTTGAAGTACCCGAGCACACACAATATTGCGATCACAGGTGGAGGCTACGTCCCCGGAACAGAGTCCGAGACCGTGTTCTTCCAGGCTCGCAACCCGTGGGCCTCCGACCGATAGGAGTGGCATAGTGAACGACCCGCCGAAACTCGACAACTCGACGAAGTCGGCTCTATCGGCGGTCAGTGTCGCTTCCATAACTACCGCACTCTTCCGACGCGGGTTTCACAACACGTTCATTGGAGGCCTGACGCTGATCAATCCCGACGCTCAGCGGATGGTCGGGGAGGCATTCACTCTCCGTTACATACCTGCACGCGAGGACCTGGATCGCCTTGACGTGTTTCGCGATCAGTCTCATCCCCAGCGACTAGCGATCGAGACGATCCCACCCGGAAGCGTTCTCATGATCGACAGCCGCCAGGACGCCTCGGCTGCCTCAGCCGGAGCGATTCTTCTCCAGCGGTTGGCGGTCCGCGGGGCCGCAGGTGCGGTGACCGATGGAGGATTCCGCGACACGCCAGATATCGCACGACTCCACTTTCCGGCATATCACCGCCAGCCAACTGCGCCAACCAACCTCATCAAACACCACGCGATCGACATCAACGTTGCCATCGGTTGCGGTGGCGTAGCGGTCTACCCTGGTGACGTTGTTGTCGGTGATGCCGAGGGGGTTGTGGTGATTCCATCTCATCTAGCGACGGAGGTCGCTCAGGATTGTCTCGAAATGGAACGGTTCGAGGCGTTCGCACAAGAACAAGTCTCCGTCGGTCGCAGCATTCTCGGGCTGTATCCACCTGATGACGAAACAGCAGCCGAATACGAACAATGGATCAGGACGAGGCAATAGTGGCGCAGCGAACCCGGGTGCTGATCACGAGCACGGCTGATGGCTCCGATCAACCCTGTTATCTGACGCACTCCGAAGGATTCGATAGCAGGTCAGGGTTGACTCCCTTGGTCCTGGTGCTACATCCGTGGAGTAGCGGTGTGGAACATCGGCAGGAATCCTTCGAAGCCGAGGCGATTCGTCGAGACTGGATCCTGCTCGTTCCTCATTTTCGCGGGCGCAACGACCATCCGGACGCATGCGGGTCGATCAAAGCGCAACAGGACATACTGGATGCGGTCGAGTGGGCAAAGATCCGATTCGATGTGGATCCTCGTCGCGTCTATCTCACCGGTGCCTCTGGTGGTGGTCACATGACGATGCTCATGGCGAGTAGACACCCCACCGTGTGGGCGGCCGCCAGCGCCTGGGTGGGAATCAGCGACCTCTCGGCATGGCATCAACGCCACGAGGAAGCCGAATACGGAGAGATGCTGCGCAAGGTATGCGGCGGGCGACCGGGAGACAGTAAGCGCGTCGACACGGAGTACCGTCAACGTTCGCCTCTCACGTTCTTGCATCGTGCCGCTCGAGTTCCACTGGACATCGCGGCTGGGATTCACGATGGCCATCAGGGATCAGTTCCCATCCGGCATTCGCTCGAGGCATTCAACGAAACCGCCAAGGCGTCGGGCGACACCGTAATCGCCGAATCGGAGATCACTCAACTGAGTGCTGAGAACGGACGACTGACAGCGCCTCACGAAAGTGACCTGGTCGAAGACGAAACATTAGGACGTGCGATCTATCTGCGTCGTCACTCCGCCTTCTCGCGCGTGACGATCTTTGAGGGCGGCCACGAAGGCATCAGCACCGCGGCCTTTGACTGGCTCTCCCGCCACATCAAACCGGAAGCATGACAGAGGACCAAGGTCACATCACCCGGCGGGATGCTCACCCGTCCGAACTCTCCGGCAACACCCCGACCTCGACCAATGCGGCACCAACGGCATCACGGCTAGCTTCATCGAGATTGCGCCTCGGCGAGCGAACCGCGCCACCCCTGAGGCCCATGAAGTCCATCGCCGCTTTCACCATCGCGGTGTCATCGAACATTCGGCGAGCGCGCTCGAGGGGTGCCACCTGTGCCTGAAGCCGCACCATTTCGTCCCAGTCCCGCCGAACAGCCGCTTCATGCATCTGCAGCTCCGGTCCCGGGAGGTAGTTGAGCTGACCCGACGTGAACCCCTCGATACCCATCTGATACCGCAGGTGCAACACCCCAGGGTCGTGCTGTTTGTTGCCGATCCACACGAAGCGGTCTCCCATTTGCTGAATGGCGCGGAAGAACTCGAGCGGCTCATAACAGGGATCCTTGATCCCAAGGACTTGGTCGATATCGCCGAGTCGGGCGATGAACTCAGCGGGCCAAGGCTGAATCCGATACAGCAAGAACGGGAGGTCGCAGGACGCGGCAATCGCCGAGTAGTACTCGAACGTGCCTTCAAGATCCACCGGCTCTCTCCATCTGACCTGCGGCGCCACGGCCATCATCACCTGCACGCCAAGCTGCTCATAAAGAGGAGCGAGCCGGAGCGCCATTCCAAGATTCGGTGGCAGACAGCCGATGACCAATAGCCGATCACCCACAGTGTCGAGCGCTGCACCGGCGAGGCCCTCGAGCTCCTCAGGTAGCAAGGCCTCGATCTCGCCGGTACCCCCACCGACCGCGATGACACGAACGCCCTGGTCGGCCATGAACCGCAGATTGTCCCGAAAGCCATCGAAATCGATCGCTGAGCCGTTTCCCGCCAGAAACGGCGTTACCGCGTACGCGTGGACCTCTGCCAATCGCTTCCTCATATCTATGTCAGCCATGCGAAGTTCTCCGTCTTCCTCTCTTGGACTTACATCGTGTTGGTCATCGTCACACCAGAAAAAACTCGGAACCCGACTTCACGGCGGCCATGAAACGGACGATCAGAAGTTTCATTGTGGGCGGTGAATCACCTCTCCATCTGACCGCGCAGTCTCGAGGAGTGCAACTATTGCTTTGGCGACGAGGCCGACTTCTCCCTGTTTCAGGGTGTCTGGAGTGATGTAGAACACCGCAAGCGAATCTTCCTGCACAGCGATCCGTGGAACGTTCGCCCATAGCTGCTCCTGCATCTCGATCGCATCGATGCCCGTTTCAGCGATTTCGAGTTCGATTCTCACTCGTGGAGTGGGTTGGCCCGACGAGTTTGTGTTCTCAACGCTCGCCGTCAGACCAGGGCACCGACCGACTTCGGCCACCCATCGCGCACACGTTGCGTGGTACAACTCAATTGACGATGCCTCGTCGCTCTCGAGGTACGTCTCGAGGGCGACGAGCAGCCCGACGATCTCCTCTTTGCCGACCTTCATGGCCCTTGCGAGACCGGTGTTCGGCGAGGCGTTGGCCACGCAAGCCGACACGTAGTTGGCGGACCCCACGATGAGGCCACTACTTTGCGGCCCACGCAGGCCCTTGCCTCCGCTGAACACGGCAAGGTCGGCGCCCATGTCGGTCGTGAACCTCCACAAGTTGTGCATCGGCGGCAGCTGAGCCGCCGCGTCGACAATCACGGGGACACCCTCGGCATGTGCAATCTCGATGGTCAGTTCAAGTGGAATCGCCGAACCGTCGAAATTCGGCTTTTCGACCCAGAAAACTGCAGCAGTTCGTGACGAGATCGCCTCGGAAAGATGCTCGGGCCGCGTACCACTCTGAGAACCGATCGTCACGATCTCGCCGCCAACGAGTTCGATAGCGGGGAGATATGGGACGTGATGACTGCGGTCGACGATCACCTCGACAGGCAGACCATCCGAAGCGGGGGGTCTTGCAACCAATTCGGCCCTGCCTCGTATCATTGCCGCTAACACGGAAAGGGCAATAGCCGCCGCGCACCCGCCGGTCACATGAGCAGCCTCGTTTCGTGTGAGTGCGGCGATGCGGCGACCGACGACTTCATGGAGTTCTGAGAGGCCGACGAAGTGCTCTGCAGCGCCGGCCATCGCCCGCACCACCGTCTCCGGCATGAGGGACCCGCCCAGGCTGGTTCGCGTCGTCGCTGCGTTGATAACACACGGAACGCCGAGCGCTGTATAGACGTTATCTGACGAATCCGTCCATTCGGGTGTCAGGCTCATCGCGCGTCGAGAGCGGTTTCGCCGGCTAGGAGTGCGGCCCTTGTCTTCATATCGCCACTGACGTGGCGCGATCCGCTCGTTGGAGTATGGCTGCTACGTAGTCGAGGCTGCGTCGAGTGCCGAGCAGCAAGTCGTCGACGTTCTCGTATTCGATACTGGCATAACCACTGTACGACTCGGTAAGGGTCTTGAGCAGTGGCGCCCAGTCGATGTCGCCATCTCCGACCGCCACCGAAGGACGCCAACGTGAGCCGGGGAAGAATGCCTCCGGGGTTCCCTGCTCATCACGGCGAGTGTCCTTGAGGTGGCAGTAAACAACACGGTCCTGGATCTTGAGCAATGCCTCGAGTGGGTCTTCTCCCATCCGGGCGTAGTTGCACGGGTCGAACAGTGTGCCGACATTCTCATGGTCGGCAGCATCGAGCAGCCAAACCATCTGATCGCTTGTGAGACCGTAATTCTCCACGGCGACCTGTATGCCCTTATCCCGGGCGCGGTCTGCAATCGGACGTAGTGCAACACCGATATCGTTGACGTACTTCTCGGCGAGATGCTGATGTTCGGGCCCGATGTTCGGTTCGGTGATGCGTACGACATCCAACCCGAGAGCCTCCGCTTGATCGATAACCCGCAGACCCATGACCCGGCTGTACCCCGCCGCATCCTCTGTCAGCGGTCGACCAAGTTCATCGAATGGTGCAGCCAGATCCAGCGCCGCTACCCCTGCGACCATTCTCACCCCGCAGTCCTCCGCAAGCCGCCTCGTGTCATCCGGCAGTACCGGTCCGAACCACTTCGACGAATCGCTGTACAACGTCACCTCGACATAGTCGAGGCCGAGCCCGGCGACAGCGGTGAAGTAGTCGGCCGGGCTGAATTCGCGAAACCTGAACCACGCCGTGGACATCTTCATAGCGCCGCGCTCCTCCAAGAGACCGAACTTCCAACGCCAACACCCTAGTCGGTCTACCGGTCGACCAACCACGGCTTGTGTGCCTACAGTACGACGGTACATCGAGCAGCGGGACCGGTGATTTCGTCGCAGGCGGCGGGAGAGTCAGGGATCGACCGCATGTCGCCTCGGCACCGCTCTTGAAGGTGCCCTTTGTACGTCGGCCGGCGAGATAGAGAGAGCAGATATGAGAATCGTGGATGTCAAGACGTATGTGGTTGGCAACCGATGGAAGAACTGGACGTTCGTGCGCGTCGAAACCGACGAGGGCATACATGGAGTCGGTGAGGGTTCATTGAACGCGTTTGCGACCACCGTGGAGACTGCGATCCAGGAACTGCGCGACCGATACATCGGTATCGACCCTTTCGATATCGAGCTGTTGATGCAGCGAATGGTGCGAGATGTTTCGAGCAGAGGCCATATTCAAATGGCGGCCGTCGCTGCAATCGAAGTTGCGTGTTGGGACATCATGGGAAAAGCGACCGGCCTTCCCGTGCACAAATTGATGGGCGGTCGAATACGCGACCGGGTGCGCGTGTATGCGAACGGTTGGTATCAAACGGAGCGCACGCCCGACGGATTCGCTGCCCTGGCGGTCGGCGTAGCTGCTCGCGGATTCACCGCCTTGAAATTCGACCCGTTCGGCGCAGCCTGGCGCGTGACCGACCTTGCGGACGAGGACCTCGCCATCGAGATCGTCGCGGCCGTCCGGGAGGCCGTAGGACCTCACGTCGACATCCTGATCGAAGGGCACAATCGTTTCTCAGTGAGCACAGCTCTCCGTATAGCCGATCGTCTCGCCGAATATCGGCCGGCATGGTTCGAGGAACCAGTGAACTATCAACAACCCGCGTCGATCATCGAAGTAGCGAGGCGCTCTCCCGTGCCGGTTGCTACGGGAGAGGACTTCACGTCGATCCATCAGTTTGCCGACCTGCTCAGGCACGATGTCATACACATAGTCCAGCCCGAGCCTCTGTTCCTAGGCCTCTGGCAGACTCGGGCGATTGCGTCGATGGCAGATGCGCACCTGGCCGTAGTCGCTCCGCACAATGCTCAGGGCCCGGTTTGCTCTGCGATCAGTCTTCAGTTGGGTGCGTGTATCCCCAATTTCTACGTTCAGGAATCGTTTGACGAATTCAACGACGACTGGACCTCTGAGATCGTTGACCACCCGGTACGCCAGGTGGACGGCTATGTCGAGGTGAACGATCGGCCGGGCCTCGGAATAGAACTCGATTGGGAGAGACTTGATCAATACCCCTACGCCCCAACCAACAGAATCATGCTGTTCCAAGATGGGTGGGAGCAGCGCCGAGCCGAAGAATAGGCCATGCCGTTGACCGCCCATGGAATCCGTTCCGTTCGGAGTATCGTCAGGAATGCGCCTCGACGATTGCTCCGGCGTTCCCACGCGTCGGTGTCCATCGGGGATGTACCGGTTGCAGAAGAGAACCTGAGCGAGATGACGAGATGAGTATCACAAACGCAGATGCAGAGGTCGCACGTGTCCTCGTCACAGGTGCCGCAGGTGCGCTCGGGAGCGTAGTCAGGGCCAGACTTGCGGGCAGCTACGAGCTCGTCCGGTGTACCGACATAGTCGATATGGATCCACCGGGTCCAGCCGAAGAGGTCGTTGTCGCCGACCTTGGCGACCTGTCCGCAATGAATGACCTCACACGCGGAATTGACGCGGTCATCCACTTCGGAGGAGAGACGAGCGATACGACATGGGAAGCGATACACCATGCCAACGTACTCGGAACCGCCAATGTGCTGAGCGCCGCTTCAGCGAACGGCGTGAAGCGGATCGTTTTCGCGAGCACGAACCACGTAGTCGGATTCCACCCGATCACCACCCGGCTCGACAACTCGAGTGTTGTCCGCCCCGACACTGTTTACGGTGCGTCGAAGGCCTTTGGCGAGGCTCTTGCTCACGTGTACGCGGCGAAAACGAACATGAGCGTGTTGTGCTTGCGCATCGGAACCTGTAGGGAAAGGCCGCACGATACCCGGTCGTTGGCCACATGGCTCAGCTACGGCGACCTGGTGCGACTCGTGCATGTTGGCCTGACGGCCGAGTACGAATTCGAAACGGTGTATGGCGTGTCGGCGAATACCAGGTGTCGCTGGGACGATCCCGTCGCGGCGCGCCTCGGGTATCGCCCCGTCGATGATGCAGAGCTCTACGCCGACGAGGTCGAACAATCACCAGATGGCGCCGACGAGTTTCATGGTGGCGAGTTCGTCCGAGTCCCGATCGCGGGGCCGAGATGAGCGTTGAGGTCGCGTCAGACATCGTGTGCGAATGTGGTGAGGGGGCAGTGTGGTCTGTCGACACCGGCACGTTGCTCTACGTCGATATTCCCGGCTGCACGGTGTATGAGTATGACCCGGCGGGACCGAGCCAAAGTTGGTTACTCGACTCGCCAATTGGGTGCGTCGCCGTGCACGAGTCTGGTGGCATCGTCGTAGCGCTCCCCGACGGATACCACCTTCTTGATCGGGAGTCGGGCGATGTGTCGCCGCTCGCGATTCTCGACCACCCCGACCCACGTCAGCGCTTCAATGACGGGGCGGTCGACTCGGAGGGACGCTTCTGGGCAGGAACCATGCTGACCAACGCCCCGGAGCCTGAGCGAATCGGGCGGGTGTGGCGTCTCGGGGCGGAGGGAATCGACGGACCGTTCTTCGATCCGCTCTATACGGCAAACGGGATGGCATTCTCACCAGATGGCAAGCGAATGTACCTCTCGGACTCACATCCTGATCTACAGACCGTGTGGGTGTTCGACTACGACCCCGATACCGGTCAACCCTCGAACGGTCGAGTATTCGTCGACATGCACTCGATGGCTGGTCGTCCCGACGGCGCGGCAGTCGACTCCGAAGGGTGTTACTGGATTGCATGTGTCGGGGGCGGGGAGATCGCACGTTTCGATCCGATGGGACGCCTCGATCGCTTGCTCCCTGTACCGGTCGCCAAACCAACGAAAGTTGCATTCGGCGGGAGGGACATGTCGACGTTGTACATCACGTCGATGTCTGGAGACGGATCAGGACCCGATGGTCGACTGCTGGCCATCGACGTAGACGTGCCGGGTATTGCGGTCGATGCCGTGACTGGAAACCTGGGGTCTGGCTGAGAACGCACACGTATCGTCGTGGGTCAATCGAAGGGATCGAGCATGGAACAAGTCCTCATAGATGGAGAATGGCGAAACGCCAGCGAGGCCGGCGCGTTCAATGCCCTTGACCCGACAACAGGCGAAGATCTCCCTGAGACGTTCCCGATCTCGACGATGGAGGACGTCGAGGCGGCTCTTGATGCCGGGCGTGGAGCTGTCCGGAGCCTCCGCAGCGTGCCAAGAGCGGCGATCGCTGATTTTCTGCTCGCGTTCGCCGACCGCATCGAAGCCGCCAGCGCGTCGCTTGTCGAGGCGGCCCACAGAGAAACCGCACTCCCCGCGGAGCCTCGATTGGCCTCGATCGAACTCCCCCGCACCGTTGACCAGATTCGGCAAGCAGCGAAGGCCACGAGGGATGGCACCTGGACAACCGCTACGATCGACAGTTCTGCTGGAATCCGTTCCATGTTCGGTCCTCTCGGTGGCCCCGTAGCGGTGTTCGGACCCAATAACTTCCCTTTCGCTTTCAACTCTGCGTCTGGGGGGGACTTTGCCGCAGCGATCGCCGCGGGGAACCCGGTGATCGCAAAGGCGAACACGTCTCATCCGATGACGACGATGCTCCTAGCTCGAGAGGCGTTCGCCGCGGTTCGCGATACCGGTCTGCCCAAAGCCATGGTGCAGCTGATATACCGCCTGGGACACGAAGATGGGATCGCGTTCGCCGGCGATCGAAAGTTGGGAGCCGTTGGGTTCACCGGTAGTCGCAGTAGCGGGCTTGCGCTCAAGTCGGCAGCGGACGCGTCCGGTGTGCCGATATATCTCGAGATGAGCAGTGTGAACCCTGTATTCGTGCTGCGGGGAGCTCTTTCGACCAGGGCAGCTGCGATCGCCAACGAGTTCTACCGATCGTGCACGCTCGGCGTCGGCCAGTTCTGCACAAGTCCAGGCATCGTAGTTGTTCCCGCAGGCCGCGAGGCAGATGCGTTCGTCGATCTGTGTGAGAACCTTTTCCTCGAAGATGACGCGGGTGTGCTGCTCGGATCCCCGGATCATATTGCCCGCGCAGTCTCCACTCTCGAATCAGCCGGGGCGGAGGTACTCGTTGGAGGAGCCCCCGTCGGCAAAGTGGGCTTCAATTTCGCGAGCACACTGCTCACGACCACTGGTGTGGCGTTTCTTGCGAACCCCGGTGAGCTCCAAACGGAGGCATTCGGACCGGTTTCTCTGATCGTCCGAGCTCATGACATCGAGGAGATGGTTGGGGTTGCAAGCGCGCTTGACGGAAGCCTCACCGGATCCATCTATGCGGACGAGGGCGGGTCTGATCGAGTCGACTACGAGGAGCTCGAACCTGAACTTCGCGAAAAGGTCGGTCGACTGCTCAACGACAAGATGCCGACCGGCGTGGCAGTCTCACCCGCCATGAACCACGGGGGCCCGTATCCATCCACCGGTCATCCCGGTTTTACCGCGGTCGGGATTCCGGCGTCAATCCATCGGTTCGCCGCCCTCCACAGCTATGACAACGTATCCCAGGAGCGGCTTCCGCCCGAGCTCCGTGACGAGAACCCGAACGGCACGATGTACAGGCTCATCGACGGTTGCTGGTCTCAGTCAGACGTTCCGTCCGACTCGTCGACGGTGCATCCTGTTTGATACGGTCACCACGAACAGACCGACCGTGGGCTCCGAAGTAACTCCCGGAACCGGGGCCGACATCTGACGGCGGCTCTTGATCCTCGCTCCCGAGAGGGGATTCGCACCGCAAGGTATGCCGTGTTATCTTGGTCCACCGGTCGACCGCGATAAGTTTGCATACCAGTACAGCTCCCGCAACAACCAGGAACTCTCATGATGCTTGGACAGAGGAAATGACCGTCCGCCGACTGACCGCCGAACCAGCAACCGACCACCGTGCCGAACTTGGCGAGGGCCCTGTGTGGGATGCCGACCGCAACAGGGTCGTGTGGGTCGACATCCCTGGCCGGGCAATCCTCGTAACAGACCCCTCCACGGGGCATACGGAATCTCTGCCAACTCCCTCAGAGATCGGAGCGGTCGCATTGGTCGGTTCGGGAGGGTATGTCGCCGCTCTTCAAGATGGCGTCTACCTCGGTGACGGCACCGAACCCTGGCAGCTCCTGGCGGAAATCGAGGCGTCAGACGAGACAATGCGAATGAACGACGGAAAGTGCGATCCCCACGGCGCTTTCGTTGGTGGGACGATTTCGCGCGACGGAAAGCGAGGAGTGGCCAGCCTGTACCGCGTGAACGAGCAAGGAACCACCGAGCGGCTGCTCACCGGAGTCTCCATCTCCAACGGCCTTGACTGGACTGCCGATGGGACCACAATGTACTACATCGACACCCCAACTCGAACAGTCATGGCGTACCCGTATGACTACGGGTCGCCAACACTTGGCCAACCAGAGCCGGTCGTCGAGATACCCGAAAGTCAGGGATTCCCAGACGGCATGACACTGGATTCAGAAGGGTGCCTGTGGGTAGGCATGTGGGGAGGACACGCCATCCACCGATACACACCGAACGGAATCCTCGACACGGTCATCGACCTACCCGTCACCAACGTCACGTCATGTGCGTTCGGAGGCCAGGACTTCGGCACCCTCTTCATCACGACAGCCTCCTCGGGCGCGGATGAGAAAGATGGCATCGACGAACCGATGGCAGGCGCATTGTTCCAATTGCAGGTAGGTGTCAGCGGACGGCCCCCGACACCCTTCGGCAGCAACAAGGATCGGGCATGACGCCACGAGTAGTAGTCATAACGGGATCGACGAGCGGAATCGGTTACGCCACCGCCGTCCGTTTCAGTCGGGCTGGAGACAAGGTCATGCTGCACGGTCTGGACGATGCCTTCGGTACCAGTGTTCTCGAACGTCTCAGAGCCGATGTACCGAACGCCGAGAGTTCCCTGCTGACCGGCGATCTCCGCGATCCGACAACATGCACGGATCTCGTCGAAGCAGCGGTCGAACGGTTCGGACGGATCGATGTTCTGGTGAACAACGCCGGGGCGGGGCCTTTCATCGGGGTGATGGAGACCGATGTCGAGCAGTGGGAGGCAAGTCTTAACATCAACCTCCGACCGGCCTGGTTGTGCACCCAAGCAGCAGTCCCACACATGCCATCCGGATCGTCTGTCGTCAACATCGCCTCAAACCACGCCTTCTACACGATGTCCGGCGCATTTCCATACAAC
Source organism: Acidimicrobiia bacterium (assembly GCA_036985855.1). Lineage (GTDB taxonomy): Bacteria > Actinomycetota > Acidimicrobiia > Spongiisociales > UBA5794 > B3-G11. Next base: position 31,286 of record BTQL01000016.1, read on the forward strand.
GTCCCCAAGGCGGGAATCCTCGCGCTGACACAGTCACTCGCCATCGAGTTGGCGCCCAGAGGCATCAGAGCAAATGCAGTGTGCCCTGGCAGGATCATGGTCGAAAAGGTTCGCGTGAACCTCGACCAACTACCCGACACTGAAGCCGAAGAGACCAGGCTGAAGGCCCTCTGTCCGCTCGGACGCCTCGGTGAACCCGGTGACATCGCCGAGGCCGTCATGTTCCTCGCATCCGAAGAGCGAGCAGGGTTCATCACCGGTACGCAGCTCACAGTCGACGGCGGACGTTCGACCCTCATGGACGACCCTCCCCCGCCGTGACGCACAAGCCAAAGAAACGGCGATCTGAAGAGGAGCGCTCCGAAAGAGGGGTTCAGTGAATGCGGTAGATCGCAACCGCGACCTCGCGGGCAAAAGCATCCTGGTCACCGGTGGCGTCGGAGACATCGGGCGCGGAATCGCTCGAGTCCTTCTCGATCGCGGGGCGTCGGTCACGCTGCTCGACCGGATTCCGGCAGACGAAGCGCAGGAGCGCGTTGACGACATGGGTAACGCCGACCACGTCCGCTACATCGAAGCCGACGTCACCGACCACGCCGACGTGGACGCCGCTGTGAACGACATGCCCGATCTCGACGTCGCCATCTGCAACGCCGGAATCGTCGAGGCTGCCCCGTTCCTGGAGATCACAGACGATGCATGGCAGCGCCAGATAGCGGTCAACCTCACGGGGGTATTCAACACAGCGCAATCGGCGGCACGGAGGCTGGTCGATGAAAGAAAGCCGGGACTGTTGCTGTTCACCGGTTCGTGGGTGCAGGCCGTCCCGTGGCCGGAGATCGCTGCGTACTCCACCACAAAAGCCGGCGTGAGCATGCTGGCCAAATCCATGGCTCGAGAACTCGCCCCGCAAGGCGTCCGCGTCAATGTCATCGCACCGGGGATCGTCGATGCCGGCCTCTCAGCGCATCAACGGGACATCGATCCCCAATACGCTGCTCGCATCGAGAAGGTCATTCCGATGAAGCGACTTGGCAACACCGAAGAGATCGGACAATTGGTGGCCTATCTGTGCAGCGACGAGGCAAGCTACATGACCGGTTCCGATGTCTTGTTCGACGGCGGTTGCACTCTGTTCCAATTCGACTGAGTTCATTGGTCGGAGAAGAGTTCGACCGTGCTCGGCCGGGGGGAACGTCGACTGGACTCAGCCCAAATCGCTCAGTGTCGTCGAGCGCACGCTGACGTCGGGTCGTTCCGCAAGTCCGCGAGTGAGTTCGACCCCGAATCCTGGTCCGTCCGATGCTGCGATCCGACCGTTGGCAATCTCGGGAAGGCCAACGACCAGGTCTTGATACCAGCCGTGATAGAACGCCCGCACGATCTCCTGGACGAATCCATTCGGTTGACTGAGGTTCAGATGGATCCCTGCCATGAGTCCCATGGGGCCCGTGGCGTCGTGCGGTGTGATCGGCAATCCGAAGCTATCGACGAGCGAGGCGACCTTGCGAGCCGCGGTGATACCACCGGTCCAGACAGCATCCACGATCGCGATATCCAGACCACCGCCGGTGAGGAGCGGGAGATAGCCACGGGATCCGGCAACGGTCTCCCCGACGGCAATCGGGACTGCGGTCTCGTTCTTGAGTCGGACGAGCGCACCAGCCGCGTCGGGACGGATCGGATCTTCTACCCACCGAATCTCGTACGGCTCCAATGCTTTGACGATGGCCACTGCCGAAGGAAGGTTCCACAGACCGTGGAGCTCGATCATCACGTCGATCTGATCTCCGACGGTGTCTCTGATCTCGGCCACGAGTCTGCACCCCTCATCCAGAGACCTTCGGCTTATGTGGCACCCGTTCGTTTCTTCCGCCGCCTGATCAAACGGCCAGATCTTCATGCCCCCGATTCCCTCATCGAGCAGGTCCTGAGCAAGCCGGCCCGGCTCCGTCAGAAACGCTCTCAGGTCCTCGAACTGATGACCACCGCCATCGATGCCCCAGTTCGAGGAGTGCTGTCGGCCCGTTGTACCCACATAGTAAGAACCGGCACACGTGTTGTAGACAGGGACGTCAGATCGCACCGCACCACCGAGCAAGGCCGACACCGGCTGCCCTGTCACACGACCGAGCAGGTCCCATAGTGCGACATCGACGGCAGAGTTGGCCCTCATCTCTGCACCTGATCCTTGATAGCCCACATATGGGGACAGATCCAGAGCGACGCGCTGGGGGTTGACGTCGTCAGATCCGAGCAGAACCGGCGCCGCTACTTCGTGGAGGTAGTGCTCCACAGCGGAAGCACCGTAGAACGTGTCGCCCAGTCCTACGGAATCGTCGGCGCCGTGAATGGCGACAACGACAAGATTCGATTGACCCGCCATTCGATAGGTCTCGAGCTCAACGATTCTCATGGCAGCCCTTCTTCAGCTTGCTCCCGATCGACAAGATCTCACATGGCCCGTGTGTAGTCACGGCAGATCACTCGTGCGTTGAGCGATTCCTGTGGCGCTCGCGCGATAGATGGCCTCGAAGAGCTCTACGGCGCTTCGACCGTCTACACCCGTGACAAGCGGATCACGATCCTCCAGGACGGCATTCAGGAAATCTTCGAGTTGGAGTCCGTGGTAGTGAAGGATCGGGTCCTGCATTCCGAATGCTGCGCGGTCGCGTTCCTGTAGATCAGCCAGAAGGTGCTCCTCGCCCGGAATCGTCCACAGATCAGTGAACGGTGGGTCCACGATCTCACTGACCCCTGCGATGAACATCTGGCCACCATCGGTTTGCACGCCAACCGAGGCGCCGTTGTCGCCGTGAACATGAATGCGGGCGAACAGCCCTGGACGCTGCGAGTTGCTGACCACGATGGATCCCATTCGACCATCGGGACCGCGTAATACAGCCACTGCTGTGTCGTCCACTTCGATCTCAGGGTGATTGATGTTTCCCCAGTAGCCGAACACCTCATCGATCGGTCCGAATAGCCACTGCAGCAAGTCGAGGTGGTGAACGGCCTGATTGATGAGCACGCCGCCGCCCTCGCCCGACCAGGTACCTCGCCACGGGTCAGAGTCGTAGTACGCGCTGTCGCGCCAGCCCAAGAGGGTGAGCGTTGCGAGGGCGGGTCGCCCGATTCCTCCGGACTCGATAACTTGCTTGAGTCGCTGGACCGGTTCGTAGAAGCGTCGCTGACTGACGACGCCGAGAGTGACGCCGGTCTCAGAGGCAGCGGCGATCATGCGATCACAATCGGCCACTGTGGTAGCCATCGGCTTTTCAACGAGAACATGAGTCCCAGCGCGCATCGCAGCCACAGCGACGTCGGCGTGGGACGGGTGAGGGGTTGCAACGATGACAACAGAGATCCGTTCGGATTCGACCATTGCTGCGATATCGTAAAACGCCTGTAATCCGTGGAGTTCAGCGAAAGTCTTCGCCCTGGAAAGATCTCGACCACAGACCGCTACGGCTACGGCTTGCGGAACATCCTCGAGGAGGCGCGCGTACAATTCGGCCACTTTTCCATGACCTACGATTCCGCACCGGAGCGGGGATTCAAGGTGTGCAGCTTTGCCGGTCGTCAACGATCAACCTCCCCGGTCGTGCTCAAGACGTTGCTCAGCCTTGCCACCTCGTCGAGATTGGTCGTAACCATGTCACCCTTTTGACCGAGCGCGAGTGAAGCCAACACGGTGCCGTAGCTGAGGCCCCTCTGGATGTCATCGTTCAAAACACCATGAAGGACACCGGCAGCGAAAGCGTCGCCCGCACCCAGACGATCGACCGGCACCACCGGGAGCACTGCCTCTTCGAACATCGAGGATCCATCAGTCGCCATTGCACCCTGATCACCCCTTGTGAGAACAACGTGGTCCGCTGTCGTCCGGTCTGCAAGCTGACGGACTGCAAGGTATGGGTCGCGGTCACAACCGAACAGCAGCACGGCATCGCGATGTGAACAGATCAGGAGGTCGACATTCTCAATGAGCGGTTCCAGGGTGCGAGCAGCCTGGTCGGCTGTCCACAGCTTGGCCCGGTAGTTGACATCGAAGCTGATCTTGACTCCTTCGGCTCCAGCGTCTCGAACGACGTCTTGGACCGTTGCGAGTGCCGAAGGTGAGAGCGCAGGTGTTACACCCGTGAGATGAACAAATCGCGTATCGAAAAGGGTGTCCCAGTCGACCATGTCAGGACGGATAGAGCTGGCACAGCTGGCATCTCTGTCGTAGACAACTCTCGTGACCAGGGGGCCGGCCGCGTGTTCGATGTAATACACGCCCATCCTCAACGAAGAGCAACGGAAGGCCGACGAGATATCGATTCCCGCCCTGCGCAGATCATTCGCTACTCGACGACCCAGATCGTTCTCTGCCAATCCTCCGATCCAACCACACCGATGTCCGAGCCGGCACAGAGCTGCGAGCACATTCGTCTCTGCGCCTCCGGTGTGAACCGTCAGTTGGTCGGCGTCCTCGAGACGTGTGCCGGGATATGCGCTCAGCCCGATCAGCGTTTCACCGATACTGGTGACATCGAACCTGCTCACGCCGCTTCATCCCAGTTGATACGCATCGCGGTGGCCCGAGAAAACAGATCGTCGTCACCACCGGGTCGTGATGACACCAGGGCGCTACCGACACCGACTGCTATCGCTCCCGCTTGACGAAATTCTCCTACATTCGAAGCCGTGATCCCACCTGTTGGGATGAACGCCATGTCGTCAAACACCGCCCGGAGACTCCTGATATATGAGGGCCCCAGCGTGCATGCAGGGAAGAGTTTCACGGCCGTACAGCCGAGTTGGGAGGCCGTGTGCACCTCCGTTGGAGTAAGAACTCCCGGTATGAACACCAGCCCGAGACGATGTGCCGCTGCCACGGCTGCTGGGTCGAGATTCGGACTGAGGGCGAACTGGGCGCCAGCTTGATGGGCGAGCTCGACGTGCCGAGCGGTGCGGACAGTGCCGGCTCCGACGAGCATCGACTCTGGCAGGGCGGTCCTCAAAGTCTCTATGTGAGTGAGGGCGTCCCGCGAGTTCATGGTCACCTCGAGTACCTCAATCCCTGCGGAGTGGAGCGTCTCGGCGATTCTCAAGAGCCGAGTGGAAGCGAAGCTGCCGCGTACGATCGCGATCAAAGCGCTGTCCATGATGCGCTGGAGCTCGGGAGGGTGCGACGTGTGTGTCGTCTTCATACACCGAGCTCGATCCTGATCGTACCCACGATGGTCTCCACGTCGGGTTCGATGTCGATCGCAAGTGCATGATCCGGCTCTTCGAGCGTCGCCATCTGGCTGGTGAGAATAGCGGGTGTGGCGAAGTGCCCACTTCGAGCACTGAGGCGCTTCGCAATGAGATCCGCGTTTCCACGCAGATAGACGAAAGCAGCTTCAGAGTCTGCTTGTCGGAGCACATCACGGTATCGCTTCTTGAGGGCGGAGCAGGCAAGGACGAGGCCACGTGCACGCGGTTTGTGCGTGGCCACTATGGCATTGAGCCGCGCCAACCATGGCTCGCGGTCCTGGTCTGTGAGCGGGATTCCGGCGGCGATGCTGGCGCGGCTCTCTTGGGAGTGGAACGAGTCACCATCGATGAAGTCCCAGCCCAGCTCCCCCGCCAACGCTCTCCCGACTGTTGTCTTGCCCGAGCCGGATACACCCATCACAATGATCGTGGAACACGTCGGGACCCGGCGTGGCACAGCCATCACCTCGACTTCGAGTCGCTTACGATTTCACCGAACAAGTATGGCGCGGGCGGAGTCGATGTCTCGGCCGGAGCTCCGATCGAGGTAGCCGGTGGCATGTGATTCAACTCGCTGACTCCAGTCGCTTTGCTCCGTGCTCGAACGCACCCATAACCGCCCGCGGGCCATCTCAACCGGACGTAACCGGCACGTGTTCCTGTGTGTTATAGTACAGCGGTATACCGGTCGACCACCGTACTGTAACATGCGGGACATACGGCATGCATTATCTTCCCACAATCCCAAAGGAGTAGGACATTGCAATTGAGCGGCGTGCTCATCGGTTGCGGCTATACCTCCGGCCTTCAACTTTCGGCCTGGGCGCAGATTCCTGAGGTGACGATCACGGCCGTAGCCAGTCGCACAGAAGCCAAGGCGCAGCGCCGCGCCGACGAGTTTGGAATCCCTGCGGTCTACCGGGACCTTCCCACGATGCTGGAGGAGACGAAACCGGACTTTGTCGACATCGCCACTCCCCCATCCTCACATGTCGAACTCGTCGAAATCGCCGCACACTACGGCGTCGACATTCTCTGCCAGAAACCTGCAGCAGACACTCTCAGCGATCTGCGTCACATGATCGCTGTCTGTCAAGACGCAGGTGTCGCGCTCATCATTAACGAAAACGGCCGCTTCCAACCGTGGCATAGGCGCATCTACCAAATCGTCCGCGACGAAAAACGCCTCGGTCAGTTGCACTACGTCAGGATGGAGTCCAGGGCCCAGCTCACGATGCCAGAACTGAACTTTGGAGAGCAGGCGTTCTTTGTGACAATGCCGCGACTGATCCTGTTCGAGCTTGGCGTGCATCACCTCGACACTCTGCGATACCTGCTGGGCGAAGCCTCCACGATATCCGCCGAAACTCACCGGGTCAGCTCACATATCGTCGGCGAAGATGAATCCATCTCCATCTCAAACCACAATGGCGTCGCGGCTACCCTCGATATGTCGTGGGCCCGCGCGCCATCGGGCGACACGTCGATCGAAAAGCCAACCTGGGCCTCAATGCGAATCGTAGGATCCGCAGGAACGCTCACGTTGGATTATGACGGGACACTGACAATCGACGGAGTGCCGGACGGTTCGGAAACCTGGTTGGGTTTGGACGGAATCCAACTGGGCTACGAGGCCATGCAGCAACACTTCGTCGACTGCCTGGTGGCAGGAACCAGGGCTGAGACAAGTGCATCAGAGACGCTCAGAACGATGGAGCTTGTATTCGGTGCGTACCACTCAGCGGACACTGAGCGTGTGTATCACGTGGGAAGGGATATTGAAGAGCTGTTGTGACTGCTCGACAAGCCCGGGCCGGCAACGAGGCCATGCCATGACGCACGACGAACGACGCGTCGCCCTCGTGACTGGTGGAGGCAACGGCATCGGTCTGGCCGCGGTCGAACGTTTTCTCGCTGAGGGCGCCAGAGTCATGGCTCTCGACCGTGATCGTGACGCGCTCGATGCCCTCGAGGCCGATCACAGTGCGGACGAGCTTGTTGTCGCGACCTGCGACGTTACCCGAAGCCAGGACATAGCCGACGCCGTGAACGAGTGCCTCGATCGCTGGGACCGACTCGATGTGACATACGCGAACGCAGGTGTGACGGCCGTTGAACCGATAGCAGAGATAACCGACTCCGCATGGGCGCGCGTCCTCGACACCAACCTAGGTGGAGTCTTTTTCACGATTCGTGAGTCAGCTCGGGCCATGAAACCAGGTTCCTCGATAGTTGTAACAGCATCAACCAATGCGTTCTGGGTTGAGTCGGGTCTGGCTCACTACAACGCTTCAAAGGGCGGCACCGTGGCCCTCGTACGCACCGCAGCCCTCGAGTTGGCCCAGTACGGGATACGCGTGAACGCGGTTGCACCTGGCCTCATCCGTACCAGGCTGACCAATTTCATCACGGAGGATGAGTCCAATTCCGGACAGTATCTGTCCCAGATTCCACTTCAGCGCTTCGGAACTCCGACAGACGTGGTCGACGCCGTCGCGTTTCTAACGTCGCCCGGGGCGAGCTGGATCACTGGTGCGACACTCGTAATCGATGGAGGGCAAACGCTCGGCGCACCCCTCCCACAGTCGACCGCAGCGGGCCTCGTTGGACGATCCACACCGGGACGCGGCGCCGCACACGACGCCGAAAACGCAGCGCCGCCCACGGATTTCTGGGCTGCCGACAAGGAGAGAAGTCAATGAACCACCCGCCATTCCCCATCCGCGAGATCACGCTCCCAGTGCTCGAGGCTGCACGGCAGAACCTCTTCAGTGCGTTGGTGGGCGACGCGATGGACAACCTGGGTCTTGGTGCCCCTTTCCTACCGCCCCAGATCAAGCCGGTAGACGACCAAATGGTCGTCGTCGGTTGGGCCATGCCCGTAACGGAGATAGATGTGGATGCCGATTCCTCGACTGGGGCTCCGTTCGGCCTCATGTTCGATGCACTTGATGACCTCAAACCCGGTGAAATCTACTTCGCAAGCGGTGCTTCACCGAACTATGCCCTGTGGGGAGGTCTCATGAGTACCCGTGCCATACACCTGGGCGCCGCAGGGGCGGTCCTCAATGGTTATTCGCGGGACACCTCTGAGATCCGGTCGCTGTCGTTTCCGACCTTCTCATACGGTGGATACGCTCAGGACCAGGCCGGTCGCGGCACGGTCGTTGACTATCGCACATCCATCTCCGTTGGTGACCTGACGGTGGTACCCGGCGACCTCGTTTTCGGCGACCTCGACGGAGTCTGTGTCATCCCGCAAGACGCGGCCATCGATGTGTTCAACGCCGCGTTCGAGAAGTTGGCCGCCGAGGACCTCGTGAGACAGCACATCATCGCGGGCGGCACCAGCAAAGAAGCGTTCAAGAAGTACGGGATCATGTAGCGGTTCGCCGGCTCGATGCCACCGCACTCACGTGAGCGCGGCTTCAGTCCTTTGTGCCATTTGTGGTAACGACCACGCCACCCTTGATGACTCGCACAACGTTGCGGAGCGTCGTGACGTCCGTCAGAGGATCCCCATCGACAACAATCAGATCCGCGATACGGTCGGGTGCAATGGTTCCGACCTCATTCTCGATACCTATGATCTCGGCGGCCGTGCTCGTGGCAGACTTGATCGCCTGCTCTGCGGGCACGCCGAGGTCGACCATCACCTCCAGCTCCCGCGCGATGTCGGCGAACGGTTCCTTCCCATAGGGGCCAGTGAAATCTGTGCCCGCTCCGATGGTGACGCTTGCATCCAGTACTCGTTCGATCATGCCTTCCTGTTCTGCAATCTTCGGACGGCTGGACTCGAGAGTCGCCTCGACCTTCGAGCGGAGGGCGGGTGACAGGAGGTCGTGCTCCAGGAAGGCTTCACCAAGCACCAGTTTGTCCCGTATCCCGCTCACCGCCGCCACCAGAGCGATTCCCTTGTCCGCCATCACCAGAGCATCCTCTTTGTCGATGTAACGGGCATGTTCGAGGGTGTCGACCCCAGCAGTGATAGCCATCTTGGTCGAGGACTGCATCACGACATGGCACGCAACCTTACGACCTCGCCGGTGCGCTTCGTCCACGGCTGCGTCGAGCTCGCCCTGAGTCCACTCGGATACATTGACGGCCACCTTGATGAAGTCTGCGCCGCGCTGCAGTTGGCGTCGCACCGCCGCCCTCACAGCAACCTCGCCATCGGCCTTGATGATTGCACGAGGCTCTGCGGCATGATGAGGTCCTCCCGTAGGTTCGATGATCTGCCCGGAAACGTGCAACCGCGGGCCTTCGATCATTCCCGCATCTATTGCGTCACGCAGGTCGTAGATGAGTTCGCCGACGGAACCGGTATCACGCAGAGTTGTCTGGCCGGCCGCCACTGCCTCCGCCAATCTCGGCACTGCAGCCAGCGCGAGAAACACGTCACTTCGAGGCGACCGCAACGAAGGCGTGACCGGGTTCTCGAAATGAACCTGCCATGTAGGGTGGCTGTGTAGGTCCATCAATC
>BTQL01000017.1:0-36684 GCA_036985855.1 Acidimicrobiia bacterium
GTTCATCCCAACTGCTTGTCGAGGGTCAGTGAACGTCGACGCTACTCAATCACCACTCTTCCGGGAACCCTGAGAGGATTGGAACGACCGCGTTACCGTGTTGTCATGCAATCGAGGAACGCCGCCGCAGTCATCGCTCTGGCTCTGGTTGCCTCGGCATGCAATGCGCTGCAAGCATCCACCGAATCAGGTCCTCTGGTGCTCGCCCCCGTCACAACACTTGCACCAGTGACAACCACGACGACCGCACCCGCACCGACAACAACGACCACCACAATTCACATACCGGTCGAAACACCGAGGACGCGCCTTGTCGTAAACGGCACCGGCGACGTGAACCTGGATCCGCAGTTCGTGCGAACGTTCCGCTCAACAGGTTACGAAGATGCCTGGACGGGTCTCTTCGGTGCGTTCCGACGTGACGATCTAACGATTATCAACCTGGAATGCGCCCCCTCGAACCTTGGGACAGCGTGGGACAAGACCTGGAACTTCCGCTGTGATGTCGATGCACTGCCATCGATGGCGGCCGCGGGAGTCGACGTAGCGAACCTGGCCAACAACCACAGCATCGACTATGGGTTCGAAGCAATGCTCGACGGGAGACAGAACCTACTGAACGTGGGCATTCTGCCTGTCGGCACCGGTGCGAACATCGAAGAGGCCTATACGCCCGTGATCGTCGAAGCGAACGGGTGGACGATCGCCGTCATCGGGAGCGGTGGAGTCAATCCTGAGACGGGGTCCTGGCTCGCCCTCGAGGACCGGCCGGGGATGACTCACGGAGACGACACCGAGTCGATCGCTGCGGCAATCAGAAAGGCCGAAGAGGATGCAGATCTCGTCTTCGTGACTGCACACTGGGGGGGAGATCCGACAACGCAACCCCGCAGTTTCGAGCGGAGGCAGGCAGAGGCGTGGATCGACGCCGGAGCCGACGGAATATTCGGGCACCACCAGCACATTCTCCAGCCGCTCGAGTGGTACCGCGACAGGCCGATCGCCTGGGGCCTCGGCAACTTCGTGTGGCAGGCGTACCCTGCAGCTTCGAAGCGCACCGCTATTGCACAGTTCGTGTTCGAACCGGACGGGAGGATCGGCGCGTGCCTCGTTCCCGTCGTCATCGAACGCACGGGCCACCCCGTGATCCAGGATCCCACAGCACCGGTTTGCGCTCCAACCGGACCAGGGTAAACCGCAAACGGCGAGATTCTTCGTTGCTTGTTGCCCGTCCCCCGTCCCCCGTCCCCCGTCTACTGTTATTCCATGTCAACTGTTGTCGCGGTGGCGAACCAAAAGGGCGGGGTGGCAAAGACCACGACCGTCCACACTCTGGCTGAGGCTCTGGTCGAACGTGGCAAGAGTGTGCTGATGATCGATCTCGATCCTCAGGCATGCCTCACCTATGCAACCAGATCAGAGCCGGACTCTCTTGATGCAACCATCCACGATGTCTTCCTCGGACGGGTCAAGGTATCCGACGTCCTGTTGAAACGTGAAGGACCAGACCTGCTGCCTTCTTCGATCGACCTCGCGGGGTCAGAGATCCATCTCCTCACAAAGACGGGGCGCGAGTTCGTGCTCAAACGAGCTCTCGCTGAGATCAAAGACGACTACGACGTAGTGCTGATCGACTGCGGCCCCTCGCTCGGCATCCTCACCGTCAACGCTCTCACTGCGGCCGACTCTGTCCTCATCCCTTTCCAGGCAGAGACCCTCTCCGATCGTGGTGTCGGCCAGCTCATCGAGACGATCGACGATGTCCGCAACTACACGAACGAAAACCTGGACATCATGGGAGGCGTCGCCACCATGTACGACGCACGCACCAAACTTTCGAAACGAGTGCTTGAGGACGTGCAGGAAACACACGGCCTCAATCTCATCGAACCACCCATACCTCGCTCTGTACGGGTTGCGGAGGCGCCTGAGGTTGGCGTATCCGTGCTTTCACATGCCGGCCGATCGAAACCAGCTGCTGCCTACCGAGAGCTGGCAAGAGAGATCGAGAGCATGTTGTGATGGACCGCAAGGACAGCAAAGGGAAACGATCGTTGTTCGAAACCCCACCGATCGAGATCGAAGATTCACTCAAGGACGATCCTCTTGTCGAACGACACGACATCTACGGCCATGAGGCGATGTACTCAGCGGGCCACCATGAGCGCGGTACGGGGGTCGTCGATTGCTCTTCATGCAAGGTAAAGACACGAATCTCCCACGTTGAACTTGCCGTCCGCATCCTTGCGCTATCGCTCTGGGTACCCGGGCGCTCATACAGCAGACACATGCAGTGCCCCTCTTGCCAGACGCGGGCGTGGTGCAACGTGAAATGGACGGGCTGAGCAGTCGGCGGTTCAGGCCACGTCCGCGACGCCAACCTTCGCCCGCAATGCGGCCTTACGCCCAGCGCGGTCCGAAAGCACCATGCCGGTCAACACGAGGATTCCGCCGATGATGATGCCTGCCTGGAGTTCCTCACCGAGCAGAATGACGCCTCCAATGAGCGCAAAGAACGGAACAAGGTATCCAATGAGGGATGCATCGGTGGCAGCGATGAACTGCAAGAGCCAGTAGAACAACAGGAACGGCATGAAGGTCGCCGCGACCGCCAAGAAGACCAAGAGGCCCCACCCCTTCGCTGTCACGTCGCCCGGTACACCCTCGATCGCGAACATCACCACGAGCAGGATGACAGCGGAGAGTCCGAATTGGAGACCGGCCATCACTATCGGGTTGTATTCATCAACATGTCGCTTGGCAAACGTACCGGCGTAACCGACGGACGTGACGGCGGTCAGCCCGAGGCCGATTGCGAGCAGAGGTCTGCCACCATCGCTCAGTCCCGAGTCACCAGAGAGCAGGAGGGCCGCAACGCCGGTGAACGCGACAAAAAGAGCAACAAGTCTCGCTGCACTCAGTGGTTCGTCAGGGAGCATGAAGTTTGCGAACACCGCCGTGGTGAGCGGTATGAGTGCGGTGAGCAGACCCACGAACCCGGCAGATGCCTCGCCGTACGCGAACGTGAAGAGGACGTAAGGGATGATCAGGTTGAACGCGGCCTGGACGAGCCCATACCGGAGAACCCTTCTCGTCGGCAACGCGGATCGCTGAGCGATCAACACGATCAGGACTAGCAGCGCCGCGATCGTGGTTCTCGCGGCAACCATCGTCCACACGCCCACTCCTTCGCCGAATGCAGCGCGCGTCGCTATGCCGCCGGTACCCCATCCGAGGGCGGCAACGACTATCCAAACCCAGTGACTTGCGCGCATTCGGCGAGGGTACACGCCTGCCGGGAACCGAACGCTGACACCCCCATGGTCACCGATCGACCGATTCCTCGAATCGTTTTCGGCTCACGACGATCCGGGTGTGCGTTCCGTTTGCCGTCGTCCTGTCTCCTTCGAACAACTCCACGACGAACGAGATCCTCTTGCCGTCGACTGCGCTGACGGTTGCCTTCGCAGTCACCCTGCCACCGATGCCGGTCGCTTTCGTGTGATCGACGGTGATCCTGATTCCCACGGATGTCATCCCTCGTGGCAGCGACCCTGCAAGCGCCGCAACCGCGGCTTCCTCGCAAAGAGCAACAACTCTGGGGGTGCCAAGCACTGCCACGTCTCCAGAGCCGAGAGCGATCGCTGTGTCGGCCTCAGAAACGGTCAAGGATATCGATGCGGAGGTGCCGACAGAGATCATTGGATCGAGCATAGGGCGACAACGATGGACGTTTCGCTCAGGAAAGTCCGTCCGCGATGAGGCGTGCGTTTGTTATGAGCATGCCGATGAGGGTGTCGGCTCCCGACCCTGGCTCACCGAGAGACCCCGTGTACAGACGGATCACGGCCACGTCGTGCTCGACCTCGTCGGCAATTGCCTCTGCGAGCGCCGTCGGCGCCGATGTTTCCGTAAAGATCGCCGTGGTGCCGGTCTCGTTGATTACCGCGATCATCCTGGCGAGATCAGCCGAACTCGGCTCCGCGAGCGTCGAGCCGCCGGGTATGACGGTGCCGACGACATCGAACCCGTATCGATCGGCAAAGTAGCCAAGGGAGTCGTGGTTGGTCACGAGCAGCTTGCTCGGATCCGGAATTGTCGACAGGATGTCTGCGACTACCTCATCGGTCTTGACCAGATCGGCCGCGTATTCGTCCGCCCGCATCTGCCAGTCAACCGAGCCGTCCACCACGACGAGCTCGTCACCGATGATCCGAGCGATGGAAGCGTCGCGTTCGGGATCGAGCCACACGTGCGGGTCACAGGTTCTCTCGTCATCCTCCTCACAAGGCTCTCGACGATCGAGGGTGACCGGTTCGACCCGACGTCCAACAGCCACGACGGTTACTCCGTCACTCGATGCTGCGTCGAGCACATCCATGAGACTTCCTTCGAGCCCCAGACCGTTGGCGATCACGAGATCTGCCTGATAGATCGCAACCACCTGGGATGAGGACGGTTGGAAGTCATGCGGGTCAACACCGATCGGGAGCAGAACCTCGACAGACCCTTTATCTCCGACGATCTCCCTGGCGATGTCACCGAGGATCGTCGTAGTAGCCACAACGGTGACGCCCTCGGCCGTCACCGTTTCACTTCCTGATGTGCACGCCGCCCCGACAAGGGAAACAACGACCACGAGCAGGGCGAGCTTCGGTGTTTTGAGAACCATTCTCATTTTATCTAGCATAGACGACAACCGATCACACACGCCGTTGGATCTCGTGTAGACGGCGGCCGGACCGGCGACCATCGGCTGCACCGGAACGAGGGTTGACACTCGGCCATCCACAGGTGATTAGCGTTGCGCCATGATCCACCCGATCGACCGTGCCGCCGGCTTCGCGTTGTCTCGCGGACCGGCACGGCTCCGGTTCTTCTCACAGGGATGGGGAGACAGGGAGCTGCTCGATCCTGCGCCGATCCAAGAATCGGCTCCACAAGCGCTCCCGATCGTCTGGTTGTCGAGCGACGTCGAGCCAGACGGTTGCTCGATCCGACACGGCACCTTCACCAGTCCTTCGAACCTGCTCCCGCTGCGCTCCCAACAGGGTTCGGTTATCTCGATCTCTCCCCCGAAGGAAACCAATCGCGTCGTACTGTTGATGCCGGCCTGGAACGAGCACGATCCAAGGGTGAGGGTTGTCATGGCAGGCCATCTGGCCCGCAAGGGGATCCGTTCGATCATCCTCGAGAATCCGTACTACGGCTCGCGGCATCCGAACCCGGAGCACGGTCAGGCCATTCGAACCGTGTCGGACTTCATGGTGATGGGCGCCGCAGCCGTCAACGAAGCTCGCGGCATACTCACATGGTTCGACGAGGAAGGCTGGGACATAGGTGTGTCCGGCTATTCCATGGGTGGCAACACGGCGGCCCTCGTTGCAGCAACGATGCCGGTCCCCCTTGCTACCGCACCACTTGCAGCCTCCCATTCACCCGGTCCAGTGTTCCTCGACGGTGTCCTCCGCGGGGGCATCGCGTGGAACGCCTTGGGCGGACGGACACAAGAGAGAAGGCTCAGATCCACCCTCGGCGCGATCTCGGTTCTCAACGTCGAGCCAGCACCTCACACCACATATGCGATTGTCGTGAGAGCCTCACAAGATGGATACGTCCCCGCCAGCGCAGTCCACGCTCTCTCCGACCATTGGCCGGGGAGTGAATTGCGCGTCGTGCGCGGCGGTCATGCCACCGCCGTCTGGTACCGCAAGGACCAACTCACGGACGCGATTGTCGATTCGTTCGATCGACTGGTCTAGGCGTTCTTGATCTGGATCGCGGCGACGATCTCGAGTATCCCGAACAACACTGCGTAGATCCCCGCAAGGATCACGAATACGCCGATGGTGATACCCGGCCACACAAGGATGAGCACACCGAACAGTGCAGACATCAACCCGAACACGATTCGAAGCGTTCGATCGGGCAGAGCAGAATTCGTGAGCCCTCTGAACAGATCCACGAGACCGGATATCAGCCAGAAAATCGCCACGATGAGAACGATCACCTTGATCGTTCCCTCGGGATTCTTCATCACAATCACGCCAAGCACGATGCCGATGATTCCAGAAAGCACTACGAGCCATCGATCCTGTGCATGCGAGTCGAATACAGCCACGAAGAACCGGATTATGCCCGAAACGATCATGAAGAAACCTACGATAGATGTGACTACCGTGACCGTCGCAGCGGGCCAGAAGATCAGCAGACCACCGATGATGATTCCGGAGATGAGAAGCAGCCACCACCCCTTCTTCAGATCCTCGCTGTAGTCGTATACGTCGATCCGAACCTCTGACACGAGTCTCCCTCTCGTCGCTGCGAATGGCCTAGCGCGGCTCCCCGAAGGATCCCATCGGGCATAATCCACAGATGACAGAGGAAACCTACGTCGAAGCTGCCGGCGTCCCGGTTCGAATATCGAATCCGAAAAAGATCGTGTTTCCCGAAATGGGATGGACGAAACTTGACGTCGTCGGACACTTCGCAATGTGCGGTGAGGGGGCGTTGCGTGGCGTGTACAACCGTCCAACCATGCTCAAGCGCTGGCCGAAGGGGGTCTCGGGCGAACCGTTCTACATGAAACGGGTACCCAACGCTGCACGATCAACTGTCGACGTCGTGTTCCCTTCCGCTCGACCAGGTCGCATGTTCCTGCCTCTCGAAGTGCAAGACGTCCTCTGGCTTGCTCAGATGAACTGTCTCGATCTGCATCCCTGGAATGCGAGAGCATCAGACCTCGACCATCCTGACGAGTTGCGCATCGATCTCGACCCGACCGACGACTACGGATTCGACTCCGTCATCGATGTTGCCCACACGATCCGAGGGATCCTCGACGAACTCGGACTCGTCGGATGGCCGAAGACGTCCGGCAACCGGGGTATCCACATCAATATTCGACTCGAGCCTCTCTGGTCATACTACGCGGTCAGGCGCGTGTGTCTTGCGATCGCCAGGCAGGCCGAGAGACGAAATCCCCTTGCCACTACGGCGTGGTGGAAGGAGGAACGGTCTGGCGTCTTCATCGACTACAACCAGAACGCTAGAGACAAGACTGTCGCATCTGCATACTCCATCCGGCAAACGGGTTGGGTGTCAACCCCGTTTCGATGGGACGAACTCGACGACATGAGACCCGACCGGTTCGACCTCATGTCGTTCAAGGATCGTTGGGAAGAAGTTGGAGACCTGACTTCGGAGATCGAAGAAGCCACTGGACACATCGGTAAGGGTATCGAGTGGGTGATGCGCGACGAGGAGAACGGGATAGGCGACGCCCCATGGCCCCCGCACTATCCCAAGATGCCTGGTGAGCCACCCAGGGTTCAACCCTCGAAACGGAAGAGAACCGGCGACTGAACCCGGAAGACCGACGACACGTGTCGGTACGGTCTACCGTCTGCGGTCTACCGTCTACCAACTGCTCCCATGCCCACCGAGACAGACGCACATACTCGCTCCCGCCTCATCGGAATTCTCTTTGCCGGTACTGCTCTGAACTCCGTCGCCTTCATCGGAGTCGTCACGGTCTCCTCCCTCGTTGCGGAGCAGGTCACTGGCTCAGCAAGCCTCTCTGGCCTCCCCAACATGATGGGTACCCTCGGTACAGCCGCGGGAGCAGCGGCACTTTCGGCCCTCAGTTTCAAGATCGGTCGCAGACGAACCTTCACTATCGGATTCGCGCTCGCCATGGTCGGCTCGATCCTCGCCGCAGCATCCGTCGGCATCGGCAGCCTGACCGTCCTGATGATTGCCATGGCCGTACTGGGCTTCGGGCGAAGTGTTTCGCAACTCGCGAGATTCGCGGCAGGAGACCTCAGAACGCGCGAACGCAGGGCGTCTGCGATCAGCCTCATCGTGTGGGCATCGACGCTTGGAGCGATCATCGGACCCTTGCTGTTCGGCCCAACGAGTGCAATGGCAACACGCGCCGGATTCGATCAGCTGATCGGGCCCATCATGATCGGTGTGGTCGGCTTCGCTCTGGCATCGATACTCATGTTCGTCGGGCTTCGCCCCGAGCCCCTCTCGCTCACCGTTGCACCCGATTCCGGAAGTCCCGGAGAAGCCTCGCCGATCCGTGAGATCTTCTCCATTCCGACGGTGCAACTCGCCACCATCGCCCTCATCACGAGCCAGTTCGTGATGGTTTTCATCATGACCATGACACCACTTCACATCCGTGCGAACAATGGTGACCTCGGCACCGTCGGCATCGTGATGATGGCACACGCCCTTGGGATGTTCTCTCTTGCACCCATCACGGGGAAGCTCGTCGACAGACACGGGCCGCGTCGGATCATCATGCTGGCTGTTGCTGTACTGCTGGTTTCGTCGCTCATCGCCGCAACGGCAGCAACAGCCGACACGGTGATTCTCGTCGTGAGTCTTTTCCTTCTTGGCGTTGGATGGAACTTCGGTTTTGTTGCGGGCAGCACCGAGCTTCAGATAGGTCTCCCGCTCGCGGATCGGCTCAAGATCCAGGGTGTTTCTGACTCGATAACCTGGATCAGTGGTGGTCTCGGGGCAGCCCTATCCGGAGTGATCGTTGGAGCATCCTCCTATGTTGTACTTTCGATCATCGGAGCTGTATTCGCCCTTGCACCGATCCCATTGATCGCAAGGACGACACCACGAGCGCGGACACGAAAGCGAACGGTTGACCGCTGAGTCGGACTACAACCCAAGCACGACCTCCGAGAACCCCAGACCCTCTGGTCTCTCCAACTGGTCGAAGGTGCAGTCGGTCGGATCCTTGTCCGGGCGCCAGCGTTCGAACCGGGTCGCATGCCTGAATCGATCTCCGGTGAGCTGGTCATAGGAGATCTCGACGACGACGCCAGGATGTACCGGCACCCACGAGAGATCCTTCCCAGCCGACCATCGGCTCTCTGCACCAGGAGCTCGCACGTCTTGATCAAACGACTTGGCATCCTTGAGGGCCTCGAACCGTGTTAGCAGGTCGACTCGGTCGTGATTCGTGAATCCCGAGCAGTGCCCGACAAACGCCAAGGAACCACTTGGCCCGTACAGACCGAGCAACAGCGATCCGATCTTGTCCCCGTCCTTGTGAACCCGGTAACCGCCCACAACACAGTCGATCGATCGCCGATGCTTGATCTTGATCATCTCGCGCTTGCCCTCGACGTAAGGGCCATCGAGCGCCTTCGCCACGATTCCGTCACAGCCTGCCGCTTCGAACGCGTCGAACCAACGCCTGCCTTTCTCTGCATCGGTGGTGGACGGAGTCAACCTCCAGGCACCATCGACGCCATCTACGAGCGCAACGAGGCGCCGGCGACGTTCCGAGAAGGGAGCCGATCTCAGATCTTCGCCGCGGTCGGCAAGGAGATCGAACGCGATCAGCGTGGCCGGAATCTCGTTCGACAGTTTTTCGATACGACTCTCCGCAGGATGGATCCGCGCCTGGAGCATGTCGAAGGCGAGGCGGTCGCGCTCAACCACGAGCAACTCACCATCTACAACACATCCTGTCGGAAGGCTCTCGACCACGGGCACGAGTTCGGGAAAGTAACGCAGCAAGGGTTTCTGCTTCCGTGAATCGATCCTCGGCCCACCATCGTTTGCACAGACCGCACGAAACCCATCCCACTTGGGCTCATAGCCCCAACCGTCGGTCGGCCAGGTGGTGCGCACCTTGGCTTCCATGGGAACGATCGGCAATTCGAATGGGACGTTGGGCACCCCATCAGCCTACGTTCCGCGCACAGGTACGCTCGCGCCATGACCACGCTCGTCACCATTCGACCACCTGAAGGCGATCCGTACGACCTCGCGATCGATGGCACCGAATTCGTCGAGCCGGACGATCGCGCAACGAAACAGATCGATACGGCACATCTCTTTGCGCTTCCCGGCCTGGCAGACGCTCACGCGCATCTCACCATGACCTCCTACGACGACATCTCGGGCATAACAGAGGACACGATGCGTGCCAACGTCCCTGTGACCGCCTGGGCCCATGTGGAGAGAGGTGTGCTGCTCATTCTCGACAAGGGTGGCAATACGGATACAACACTCGTGTCCCTCGACCACGACGCGGACCTTCGCCCATATGTCGAAACCGCTGGTGCAATGATCCACCCAACAGACGGGTACATGGCGGGGTACGGCGTCGAGGTTGAGCCTGACGAGCTGCTCGAGTACCTTCGCACGAAAGCTGCCATCCGTGGAGGATGGGTGAAGATCGTCGGCGACTGGCCTCGGCGGGGCATCGGGCCTGTCAACAACTATCCGATCGACACACTGACCGAAGCTGTACAAATCGCCCACGATGCTGGCGTTCGGGTGGCGGTCCACACGATGGCGAACGCAGCATCGGATGCCGTTGCGGCTGGTGTCGACTCGATCGAACATGGCCCCTTCCTCACCGAACAGGACATCCGTGTACTCGCCGCGAGGGGTGGAGCGTGGGTGCCGACCATCGGCAACCAGAAACACTGGATCGATGCCCTCGGTGCCGATTCCTCGGGTGGCAAACTGTTCGCTGCCGGTCTCGACCGTATCGCAGAGAACCTACCCCTGGCCGAGGAGCTCGACCTCACCGTGCTTGCCGGAAGTGACCTCGCCATCGAACACGGACAGATCGCGACAGAAGCAAGGTTGCTTCGCGACCACGGCCTCACAGACAGAGCAGCGACGATAGCGACGTCAACGGCCGCATTCGACTACGTCGGTCGAGAGGCTGCACTGAGCCCTGGACACATCGCTGATGTCGTCTTTTTCGCCGACAACCCCTACGAAGACGTCACGGTGCTCGACCGACCCGAGATCATAATCCACAGGGGAACCATCATCGAATAGTCGATCCCGAGATTGGGTCTAGGCAGATGCCCCACATTGGTATACGATGCGCAAGTTCTATGAACGACGCCCACCGGTCCACGATGTCCAGGCACGGATCGGTAGAGGGAACCCGTAGGGATTTCCGAGCGTCTCATAGACATCCAAGCCAAAGAACGCCCCGCCTTTGGAAGCACCAGTGAGCGAATCACCGAGGAGCTTCAAGGACCAGGACTATGTGAAGGAATTCACAACATGACAGCACGATCCACTCTCTCACCAACCGAAGTAGGCGACAGCCTCACCACATATCTGGGTGATATCGCCAACCACGAGCTCCTCACAGCCGACGATGAGGTCGATCTCGCGCAGGCTATCGAATCTGGCCGCGAAGCGGAAGAGATCCTCGAAACCCGCAACGTCAAGGGCGCTGAAAAGGTAAAGCTCCAGCGTGCCGCACGCAGAGGCAAGGAAGCCAAGGACCGCTTCGCCCAGGCGAACCTCAGGCTCGTCGTCTCTCAGGCCAAGCGCTACCGCAGCCAGTACGGCATCGAGTTCGTCGACCTCATCCAGGAAGGGAACCTCGGTCTCATCCGCGCGGTCGAGAAGTTCGACTGGCGCAAGGGATTCAAGTTCTCCACATACGCGACATGGTGGATCCGCCAGGCCATGCAGCGGGCCGTTGCTGAGAAGTCGCGCACGGTGCGTCTCCCCAACTCGCTGCACGACACCCTCCTCACCCTCAACGGAACGCGGAACCGTCTGCTCTCTGAACTCGGACGCGAGCCAAGCTCGGAAGAGCTCTCGGAGGAGTCGGGTCTCAAGCTCGACCAGGTACTTGAAGCGCAGCTCGTTGCCGACTCTGTCTCTCTCGAGTCCCCTGTCGGTGAAGACGGCGCAGTACTTGGTGACTTCGTTGCTCACGACGACGAGGATGACCCCGTTGTCGAATCGGAACGGATGTCAACGATCGATGCTCTTCGCGAGGCCATCGACCGTCTCCCTCATCGTGAGGCATACATCCTGTCGAAGCGAGTGGGCTTCGAAGATGGCCTGCCCCGTACCCACGAGGAGATCGGTAAGCATCTCGAATTGGGACCCACCAGGGTTCGCTCACTCGAGAAACAGGCGCTGTCCCGCCTCCGCCACCCCGCCTTCGGCCTCAGGCAGGAAGCCGACTTCTAAGAGCATCCTGCCGAGGTGACAAGAGCCTTTCACGTCATCGAGTGCGGCGGGCTGCCCTACAATCTTGAGCATTCACTCAAGAATCGAGGCTCTCGATGTCAGCAAAGAGACAGGGCAGACGTGTTGCGATCGTTGACGGCCTTCGTACACCGTTCGCAAAATCCGGATCCGTACTCCGCGGCGAGTCAACGCTCGCCCTCGCAAGCAGCGTTGTAGCGGAGCTTGTTGCGCGATCTGGGATCGATACCGCAACCGTCGACCAGATCGTCTACGGCACCGTGGTCACAGACATTGCTGCCCCGAACATAGCCCGCGAAATCGTGCTTGCAGGCCCGTTCCCGCAGTCGGTCGACGCCTACTCGGTTTCACGAGCATGTGCGACATCAACCCAGACGTTCGTCGACGGCGCCCGCTCCATCCTTCTCGGCGACGCGGACATCGTTATCACGGGGGGAGCTGATTCGCTGTCGAGGCCTCCCATCACGTACTCGGATCGCTTCGTTGAGATCCTCATGGAGGCGAATGCAGCAAAGGACCTGCCATCCAAAGTGAAGGTGTTCTCCAACTTGCGCCCGAAAGATCTTGCTCCGAACCCACCCGCCATCGCCGAGCGGTCAACCGGAAAGACGATGGGCCACAGTGCAGAGGACATGGCCAAAGAGAACCGCATCACACGCGAGGCGCAGGATGAGTTCGCCATCCGTTCACACGCAAATGCCGTTCGAGCTTGGGAGTCAGGCATCTTCGATCAAGAAGTCATGCCCTACCCATTACCGCCGAGGTTCACCGACACGGTCGAGCGTGACAACATCCCTCGCCAGGACTCGACGATGGAGAAGCTCGCAGGGCTCAGACCTGTTTTCGACAAGAAGTACGGATCCGTCACCGCTGCCAATGCCTCACCACTCACCGATGGCGCCTCGGCCTTGTTGCTCATGGACGAGTCGATTGCCGAGACTCTCGGATATGAGCCCAAGGCATATCTGAAGTCGTACGCCTTCGCCGCGATCGACCCGAACTGGCAACTTCTCATGGGACCTGCGTTCGCAACACCACTGGCTCTCGACAAGGCCGGCATGACACTCGATGACATCGACGTCATCGACATGCACGAAGCTTTCGCCGCGCAGATCCTTTCCAACGTCAAAGCTTTCGAGTCAGACGACTTCGCCGAAAAACACCTCGGCAGGGACAGAGCGATCGGCAGAATCGACATGGAAAAGTTCAACATCTATGGCGGTTCCATCTCCATCGGCCATCCGTTCGCAGCAACGGGCGCTCGCCAGATCATGACAATGGCGAACGAACTCGATCGAAGAGGCGGAGGCACCGCCCTGGTCACCCAGTGTGCAGCTGGCGGTCTCGGTGCAGCCGTCATCCTTGAAAGGTGACAAGATGACGTACGAGAACTTTCACTTCGATCTCAACGAAGATGGCATTGCGACCGTCCTCATCGACCGCAAGGGCGAATCGATGAACACGCTCGGCGTCGACCTCATCACAGAGCTCGCCGAAGTGGTCAACCGGCTGGAACAGGACGACGTGAAAGCCGTCGTGATCGGGTCGGCGAAAAGAGACTTCCTCGCCGGTGCAGACATCCGGATGTTCGCCGATATGACCACACCAGCTCAGGCAGTCGATGGACTCACCGCACTCCACGGTGTCTTCGATCGCATCGAGGCTCTGAGCACGCATCACGGGAAGCCAGTCGTGGCAGCGATCCACGGCGCGTGCCTTGGCGGCGGTCTCGAGCTCGCATTGACTTGCTCGTCGCGTATCTGCTCAGAAAGCCCGAAGACGCAGCTCGGGCAGCCAGAAGTTCAGCTCGGGCTCATCCCCGGCGCTGGTGGCACCCAACGGTTGCCCCAACTCGTTGGCCTGGCCGCGGGGCTCGAGATGATCATGGGCGGCAAGCCGGTGCGGCAGCGAAAAGCCAAGACGCTTGGACTCGTCGACGAAGTGACTCCGCCTGAGGTATTGCTCGAGGTTGCTCAGACGCGGGCGACCGAGGCGATCGATGCTGAGCCCAAGGAGCTGGTGATCGCCCTCAACGTGTCTCCCAAGAACCTTCAAAGGCTCGCACTCGAGAAGAACCCGGCAGGGCGCAAAGTGTTATGGAAAAAGGCGTACGACACGATGATGTCCCAAACGAAGGGCAACTATCCCGCCCCGAAGCGCGCCTTCGAGGCCATCAAGATCGGGGCTGAGCAGGGCAGAGCCGCCGGTGTCGCCGCAGAGATCCGCTTCTTCGCAGAACTCGTGATGACCCCTGAGTCTGCTGCGTTGCGGTCGATCTTCTTCGCAACCACCCAGCTCAAGAGCGACACCGGAATCGACTCAGACACCAAGCCGAAGGACGTCACGAACATTGCTGTTCTCGGCGGTGGCCTGATGGGCGGCGGCATAGCAGCGGTGTCCACGCTCAAGGCGAACAAGAAGGTGCGTATCAAGGAGGTCGACAACGCAGGTGTCGGCCGCGGTCTTGCATACGTCAACAAGGTTGTGTCGAAGCAGGCGAAGCGGCGGCGGATGTCCCCGTTCGAGGTCGACCAATACCTGAACAGGGTGACCGGGTCTTCCACATGGGACGGGTTCAGAACTACCGACATCATCATCGAGGCGGTATTCGAGGATCTCGACCTCAAGAAGAGAATCGTCAGGGAAGTCGAAGGTGTCGTCAGCGAGGACACGATCTTCGCTTCGAACACATCGACCCTCCCGATCACGAGCATCGCCGATGCGTCGGACCGACCAGAAAACGTTGTCGGCATGCACTACTTCTCCCCGGTCGAGAAAATGCCGCTCCTCGAGGTCATCGCCACCCGCGAGACCGCTGACTGGGTCACCGCTACCGCTGTGCAGCTTGGCAAGGAACAGGGCAAGACGGTGATCGTCGTCAACGACGGCACCGGTTTCTACACGTCGCGCCTGCTGGGGCCGTACCTGAACGAGGCGGCGTTCCTCCTCGAGGAAGGCGCTTCAGTTGAGGCGATCGACATGGCAATGGAGGACTGGGGATTCCCCGTCGGACCGCTGCGGTTGACCGATGAGGTTGGTATCGACGTAGGGACACATGTTGCGGTCATCCTGCATGATGCCTTCGGTGACCGGATGAAAGGGCCCGACATGATGGCGGGCCTTCTCGAGGACGATCGCAAGGGCCGCAAGAACGGGCGCGGCTTCTACAAATACACGAACGGCGAGCGAAAGGGAGTGGACCCGACGGTCTACGATGCCCTCGGTCTTGGCGAACGTCTGCCGGTGTCCAAGAAGGACGTGACCGAACGACTCACGATGGCTTTCATCAACGAAGCGGCGCTCTGCCTCGAGGAAGGCATCCTGAGATCTGCCCGCGATGGCGATATCGGTGCGGTGTTCGGCCTCGGTTATCCACCGTTTCGTGGCGGCCCATTCTTCACGATCGACCAGATCGGTGCAGATGTCGTGTTGAGCAAACTCGAAGCCCTCGAAGCCCGCTTCGGCAGCCGATTCACACCGGCTCACATTCTCAAAGACCATGCCGAGATCGGCAACGAGTTCCGGGACTGATAGGTGGCACCCGGAATCCGACTTATGCATGAACACGCATATACCCGTGGAGGCAACGCGCGGTCGAACAACTCGCGCTAGCCCGCAGGGATCGTGAGCTGTTCTGCCATTACTTCCAGCAGTAGATCGAGTGCTTCGTTGATCTTCGGCGATGTCACCTTGTAGTAGACGCGCTGGCCGTCACGTCTCGAGGAAACGAGTCCTTTGCTCTTGAGGATCGCAAGATGTTGGGACGCGTTTGCTTGCTGGATTTGCGTGATGGCGCATAGATCCGTGACCGATCGCTCCCCATCGCGAAGTGCGTTGATGAGGATGAGACGCTTCGGGTCGGCGAACCCTTTACAGACGCTTGCGTGAAGCTGATAGAGCTCTTCCCTGATCTCTGACATGGCTATCACTATGGCATGGGCTCTGTGCTTGTCCAAGACAAATTTGCAAAATCGTTTGCAACAGCCGACTGTAAAACGCATAATGACCCCAAGATATGCGCAAACGCGAATGTCTTAGGGGGCCCGTCGCAGCGGTTTGCCTGAGGCGGCCCTTCCACCCAACGAGGAGGCTGCATGGACGAAATCAAAGCCGACCAGTTGCTCGACTGCTCCGGGTTGTTGTGCCCGATGCCCGTTGTCAGGACTTCGAAGGCTATCAAGACCATCGAGGTCGGCCAGGTACTTGAGATGGTAGCAACCGATCCGGGTGCGCCCCCAGACATGGAAGCGTGGGCTCGCCAAACAGGTCACCCGCTGCTGAAGCAATCCGCCGGGGACGGCGAATATCGATTCTGGTTCCGCCGGACGAAGTGAGAAAGGCCCCACATGACTGACGTAGGAGAACGCACATTCACAGCCCCGACAGCGGACGCTGCAATGGAGCAGACAAGTGGCGACAAACGCAAGAGAATGGCACTTGTCGCATCCAAGGGGGGACTCGACGAGGTGTACCCGGTCCTGATCATGGCCACAACAGCGGCAGCACTCGACTGGGAGGTCGGCATCTTCTGCACGTTCTACGGTCTCGACATGGTCAACACCAAACGCATGCACACCCTCAAGGTGTCACCGCTCGGCAACGCAGCAGCGCCACCTCCCATCAAGGGCAAAGAGATGGGCGTGCCGAACATCATCAGCATGTTGCCGGGGATGACATCCGTCGCGACGAAGATGATGAAGGGTTGGATGGAGGACTCCAACATGCCTGCGTTCGATGAGATGATGGAGCTCTGTCTCGATAGCGGTGTCGAGTTCTACGCGTGCGCAACCACGATGGGCGTCATGAACGTGAATCAGGACGACATCATGGAGCAGGCCTCATGCCTCGGCGCGACGGCGTTCCTCGATTTCGCGGCCGACGCCGATCTGGCACTATTCATATAGCCACGACCAACGAACCGAACCGAGGAGGTCGCTGAGTGGTAGAAGACCCCACGATCGTCTACGTACAAACGCACGGAACCGATGAGATGCCGAAAGCGGCAACGCCGTTCTACCTCGCAACGGCCGCTGCAGCCATGGACATGGAGGTTTCGATCTACTTCACGATGCACGGGCCGCTACTGCTTCGCAAAGACAGCAGAGACCTGACCGTGAAGGATGGCGGCGCGCCGCTTTCGACCTTCATCGATCAGGCCCAGGGCATCGGCGTCAGACTCCTGGTCTGTCAGCCATCACTCGATCTCAACGATCTCGAGATGGACGATCTCATCAACGGGGTCGAGATGATCGGCGGAGCTGCGTTCAACGACATGGCGGTCGAGGCAGACGCGGTGATCAGTTTCTGATGTCGACGATGGCGCCTCCGATGCCATTCACGGCCGACCCGGGAGCAACGCTCGCGCCCAACAGCTACCCCGAAGTTCCCTATGAGGACAAGCTGAGCCTCTGGGAGGAAGTGAAGGCGGACGATCGGTTCCCCGACTATCTCTACGGTTGTTATGAATGCGGCATCTGCGTCGCAGCGTGTCCGTCTGCGAAGTACTACGACTTCTCTCCTCGCAAGATCGCGCAGGCCGCCGCGCGCGAGGATGTCGAGTTGATCTATGAGCAGATGAACGATGACGTGTGGAACTGCTCTCAATGTTTCTCATGCAACCGCTGCCCCAGGGAGAACTCACCCGGTGGGTTGATCACGCTGCTGCGGGAAGTCTCGGTGAGACACGGCCTCGCAACGGCCAAGGAAGCCCTCGAGGGTTACGGGCGCGTGGTCTACAAGATCATGACGACCGGCACCCAGATCTCCCCGGACATGCTTCAACCGGATGCGTTCCCCGACTGGGGACCGGATGTCAAGAAGACATCTGACAATCTCGACCTGTGGCGTCGAGCACTGCCGCCGGAGACCCTGCACACAACCGAGACGAGCTGGCAGGTGTCCCAGGAAACGCTCATCGAGCTCTACCTCATCTGGCTGCACTCAGACGTGATGGACATGATCGAGGAAGCTGACGAGGGACTCCACATGATCATCCTCGATGTCATGGAAGAGACCCTCGAAGACGCAGGATATGAGGTCTAGTGACACCCCTAGGAGTTCAATCATGACCACAGAATCAACATTCATCCCACTCGACGCAATCCGAAAGCCACCGCTACCGAATCCGGAGAACGCGCCGACGGAAGACATCCGCGAGCATCTCTTCGAACTCGAGGATGCGGGGGAACTGATCGTTCAGAGAGTGCCAGAACCGTACATCGAGGTGATGACGAAGTACGGGCGCATGAAGAAGATCCCTCTCGAAAAGACGTGGCACCACAAGTCGTGCGGGCAGTGCGGCCACATCCCCGGATATTCGACGTCGATCTTCTGGTTGAACCGGCAGTTCGGGATGAGTTACGAAGACCCGACGGATCAGACGTCGTGCACGGCGTGGAATTACTACGCGTCGGCAACTTCGAATGCGGTCGCCCAGGCAGGCGTCGCGTCGAGGAACTTCGCAGCGGCCTACGCAACCGGCTACTACCCGATGATTCATTGCGGCACCTCATATGGGCATTACAAGGAGACCCGCGCAGAGCTCGTCCACCATCCGGAGCTCCGCCGCAAGGTACGCGACATCATGGAGAAATTGGACAAGCCTCTGGTTGTGCCTGAAGAGATCGTGCACTACTCGGAGTGGATCCACGTCATGCGGGACAAGATCGCGGAGCGTCAGACCCGCGACTTCTCGAGCATCACGGCTTCGATCCACCCTGCCTGCCACTACTACAAGCTGGTCACCGAGGATGCCATTTACGACCCTGATATCTACGGAGGACAGCGCACGGCAACCGTGACGGGGCTTGTCGAGGCCGTTGGAGCAACTGTTGGCGACTACTCGACCTTCTTCGACTGCTGCGGATTCGGCTTCAGACACATCCTCGTCCAACGCGACTTCAGCCGGTCCTTCGCTACCCAGCGCAAGATCGAGATCATGAAGGAAGAGGCCAACCCTGACGTGGTCATCACCCATGACACCGGCTGTGTCACGACTCTTGACAAGAGCCAATTTGCCGTGAAGGCCCATCAGAGGAACGTCGGCATTCCCGTGATGTCAGATGCTCAGTTCGCTGCGCTCGCAATGGGGGCGCATCCGTACAGGGTCGTCCAGTTGCATTGGCACGCAACCGATTACACGGCGCTTCTCGAGAAGATGGGAATCGATTGGGAGGCAGCTTGGGCGGAGTTCGAATCGGACCTGAAACGCATCGAGAGTGGCGAGATCGAGTACTTGAGTTGGGAGGATGCGGATGCGTAGTGATCGTGTGGTGGTTGTAGGTGCAGGCCCTGCCGGGCTGGAGGCCGCAAGGCTCGCGGCCGAACTTGGCAGCCCTGTGACCTTGATCGAGAAGAGGGACGTCGCCGGTGGTATGCCTATTCACTCGGACTACGCGGCGCTGACGCATCACTTCCGATCTGCTTCCGGAGCCATGGCGGAGATGATCGATGCGGTCACTTCAAACCACCTCATCGATATCCGCACGGGGACCGAGATCACTGCGGTCGATGGAGCAGCCGGCGAATTCTCGGTCACGCTATCTGCCAACGGCTCGACCGAGGACATCGATGCCGGCGCCGTGATCCTCGCCACGGGTTTCCAGCATTTCGATCCGGGGCGTGAGACGCAGCAGTACCAGTACTACGAGTACGCGGATGTCATCACGATCGCGGAAGCTGAGAAGATGCTCAAGGATGAGAACTTCGTAACCCCATCTACCGGAAAACCTCCGGAACGGGTTGCGTTCATCCAATGCGTCGGTTCCAGAGATCGCCAGATCGGCAATGAGTACTGCTCGAAAGTCTGCTGCGGTATCTCATCGAAACAGGCGATCGAGATCCGAGAGATGGTGCCCGCTGCCAGGGTGTTCATCTTTTACATCGACATGCGGATGTACGGATACTGGGAGAACGAGATCTACTGGCCCGCCCAGGAACAGCACAAGGTCAACTATGTGAAGGGCATCATCACCGAGATCCTCTCCAAGAACGGAAGGCTCGTTGTCAGAGGCGAAGATACGACGATGGGCAGACCCATGGAAGTAGAAATGGACATGGTCATCCTTGCCGTGGGAATGGAACCGAGCCAGGGCACTCGTGCAATGGCCGACGTTCTCAGTCTTCCAACGAACAAGTACGGTTTCATCGATACCGACCACGACATTCTCGACACGGTCACAACGACCGTGCCGGGTGTCTACGTCGCCGGTGCTGCAACCGGGCCCGCAGATCTCGATGACTCGATCTCATCTGCTGGTGCCGCGGCGGCAAAAGCAGTATCGATGCTCCGATCCGCGACGGTGACAGTGTGACAAGCGACCCGATGCTCGTTGGGCAAGTCATCGACACGCCTACCGCGCAGGAGTTCACGAAACTCGCCCTCGAACGTGTCTCCGAACACGACCTCGGTGACATCGCAGAACGGTTGACGACGAAGTCAGCTTTCTTCAAATCCACGTTCGGTCCCGAGACGATCGAGGGCCTGGACGAAGACTCCGCGATGGCATCTCTGCGGTTCGTCTTTTCGACCAGAAGGCGCGCGAAAGTGATCCTGACCACGCTGACGATCGACGGCTATCTACGGGCAGTCCGCGGTCTTCTCTACTCGGAGATGTCGCCGGGGGCACGCCTCGAGGCCTTCTCAGACCTGATCGACGGAATAGGGCGCAACGTGCAGCCCGGGACCGGACACGACCTGGGTTCCGAGATCATGCATTTCACAGATCCGGACCGCTACTGGCTCTGGACACGATGGATGTGGAATCCAACAACCGGTACCGGAGCACTCCCTCTCGTTGTGATCGACGAAGTCGACCTCGACGGAGGGACGATCTCAGAGACCTATCGCCGCATCGGTATCGCCTATGCGTTCCTCAATGATGTCGGGGAGGCCGCGGGGTTCAGAACCGAGGGGTACGGCGTGTTCGGGACCGATGTGTTCCTTGCTTCCGTGTACGCGGTGTATATGTATACGACACTGCGAATGCGCATGACTCAGGAGTTCAACAAGATCATTCCCGAGCTTGCTGACCTCGTCCAACGGCTGCTCGGCGTCAACCGCATACCCCAGTTCGTCGAGGTGGCGTGATGGGTACAGAGATCAGTCCGAAGGTCGATCCGTCAAGGGTCATCGAACACGAAACCTACGAACTCGAGGGCGTCGACATCTCGGGTCACTGGAACCGGATGTTCGAGCAACGCGTGATCTTCGACTACGACGTCGAACAGCTCGATCGAGTCACAGCGCTCGGTGGTGGCGAGTCGATGGGGTACTGCTACCAGTGCGCTCAGTGCATCGCGGTGTGCCCCGTCGACCACGTCGGTGATTATGGACCGAGAAAGATCTATCGCAAGCTCCAGGTCGGCATGGACTTCTTCACCAGCGACGACCTGTGGCTCTGTACGACTTGCGGCAATTGTCTGCGCGTGTGTCCCAAAGAAGTCGACATGCTGCAGATCATTCCCGCGGTGCGCAAGGAAGCCGTATTGGAGGGAACGGTTCCACCCGAGCTCCAGGACGTGTTCGAAAAGACAGCACGATACGGCAACCCTTTGGGGAAGAACTCGAAACGTCGTCACGCCTGGACGAAGGGGCTCGACGTTGAAGTCCCCATCATCGCAGACCTCGATCGAAAGGTCGACGTCCTCTGGTGGGTCAGTGACTACCCGTCCTATCACCCCCGCGGAATGGAAGCCTCACGAAGCCTTGCAAGGGTCTTGACGAAGCTGGGGATCGACTTCGCGATCCTTGGGGCAGAGGAGCGTCACGACGGAGACTCGATGCTCAGGGCAGGCGAGCAAGGACTCTTCGAGATGCTCGCGGATCAGAACATCGAGACGCTCAACAAGTACGAGTTCGATGTTCTTCTGACCACAGATCCACACGCATACAACGCGTTTCTGAACGAGTACCCGGCCAGAGGCGGCGAGTACAACGTTGAGCACTACTCGACGTTTCTTGCTGGACGCATCGAAGAACTCGGCTTGTCCGAGAACATCGGCAGCAAGGTCACCTTCCACGACCCCTGCTACCTCGGTCGCCAGAACGGCGTATACGACGAACCGAGGGAGCTCATCGAGGCACTTCCTGGTGTCGAACTCGTCGAAATGTGGCGCATCCGCCAGAACGGTTACTGCTGTGGCGGCGGAGGAGGCGGCATGTGGCTCGACGGTTTCGCCGCAGATAACCAGAACATGCGTCTCTCTGAGAAGCGCGTGCTCGAGGCCGTCGAAACCGGCGCAGACACATTGTGCGTCGTGTGCCCATACGAAGTTTCTCGGTTCGAGGATGCCGTCAAATCGACGAACAACGACGAGGCGCTCGTGGTGAGGGACATCTCTGAGCTGCTGGCACAAGCCATGGGTTTGGCAACTGGCTGACAAGACACTGGGAGTGTGAATGAAGATCGCAGTACTGATGAGGGTTGTGCCCGACCCTGTAGAAGAGCTCGAGATCGAGGGACATGATCTCGACAGGGACTTTCTTGGATACGTACTCAACGAGTTCGACGACCATGCCCTCGAGGAGGGCCTCCTGCTCAAGGAGGACACCGGTGGATCGCTGACGGCCTACGCGATCGGAACAGCAGATGAGGTCGAACAGATGCTCCACACAGCCATCGCCAAGGGGGCAGACGAAGCGAAGATGCTTGGCGAGGAAATCGAGGCCATCGACGCCCATGCCCAGGCCGCAACCTTCACGAACGCGATTCGAGACAGCGGATTCGACCTCATCCTGTCCGGTGTGCAGGCAGCAGACGAACTCGACGGCCAGGTTCCGATGCTCGTAGCGGCCGCCCTCGGCATCCCGCACATGTCCGTCGTGGTCGGAACTACCCCTCAAGGCGAAGGTCTCAGAGTAACGAAGGAGTACTGGGGCGGTATCACCGCCGAGTACCAGGTCACTCTTCCAGCCGTACTCGGAGTACAAACAGCAAGAGAAGCACCAAGGTACGTTGCTGTCGCGCGTATCAAGCAGGCCCAAGATTCCGGCGCGTTGGAATCGGTCGACCTTGTCCAACCCGATCCCGCCGGTCGAATTCGGATCACAGAGATGCGGCTGCCAGACATTGGCGACGGGGCGGAGATGATCGAAGGCGACGAGGAAGCGGCCGCGGAGAGGGTCTATGAGATCTTGTCCTCGGCAGGAGTGGTGTAGGAGACAACATGGCGAACATCCTCGTATACGCAGAACATCTCAACGGAGAAATCACAGATGCATCGTTCGAACTGATCGCTCTTGCGCGTGGCCTTGTTTCGTCGACAGACGGGAACGTTGAAGCGACGATCATCGGAACCGGTGCGATCGCTCTCGCGGACCAGCTCGGTGGGGCTGACACGATCCTGGTCGGCGAGACAGACGCCCTGGGTGAGTTCAACCCACAGGGGCATGCAGCTGTGTTCACGGATCTGATCTCACGCCGCCAACCCGACATCTGCCTTGTGCCATACACATCGATCGGAATGGACGTCGCCAGCGTCGCGGCCGCGGCATCAGATCTCCCACTCGCGTCGTACTGTCTCAGTGTCGACATCCAGAGCGGACTGACTGCAACATGCCAGCTCTATGGAGGCAAGGTCGAAGTCGATGTCGAGATCGATGGCGACAGGGCGATCTTTGCGATGCTTTCAGGCTGTGCTTCGGCCGACCAGGGACGAAGCGGCGGGGCAGGTGTCGTCGAGTCGATCGACGTTGCCGTACCTGATCTCGGAATCTCGTTCCTCTCTCTCTCTGAGCCGGAGGGCGGCGACGTCGACATCACGGCCGAGGAAGTCCTTGTTGCGATCGGTCGCGGAATCGAGTCTGAGGACAACATCGAAGAAGCCCAGGGGCTCGCAGACGCAATGGGTGCCGCGCTTGGGGCATCTCGGCCGATCATCGACCAGGGGTGGTTGCCAAAGAGTCGCCAGGTCGGGAAGTCGGGACTTTCGGTCAAACCAAAGGTCTATCTCGCGCTCGGCATCTCGGGGGCACCCGAGCATCTCGAGGGGATGCGAGACTCAGCGACGATCATCGCCGTCAACTCGGACCCGCAGGCACCGATTTTCGGAGTCGCTCACTACGGCTGGGTTGGTGACATATTCGACTTCATGCCTGAGTTGACCGACCGGCTAGAAGGCTGATGGCCACTCCGGTGATATTCGCTGCGGAATCACTGGGAGAGACCGCCGGCCGCGAGACGTTCCTTGGTTTCCCCGGGTGGGCCATCGGTATCTTCTACCTGGCAACGGTAATCGCCATCGGACTGTTTCTCTGGGGCTTCTACAGGCGCATCCGGAAGTACTCGAGAGGGAGACCGACCGCAAGGCTCGACTTCAAGAGATTCGTGCGAGCGTTGGGCGACCTCTCTTCGAATCGGACGATCGCGAAACGCAAACCAGCGGTCGGTATCGCCCACTTCTTCGTCTTCTGGGGATTCATCGTGTTGCTCATCGGCACCACGATCATCGCAATCGACGTTGACATCATCGGGGTGCTGGCACGTAAACCCGAGTGGCAGTTCTGGGAGGGTCCCTTCTACGTCGTATACGCCTTCGTGCTCGACGTGTTTGGAATCGGATTCGTCGCAGGACTCATCACGCTCGCGGTGATAAGGCGCAAGAAACCCGCACGGCTCGACTACTCCCGCGTCGATGGCGTCGAGGCAGACAGAAGCGGCTACTCACTCGACGACAAGGCCTTCATGTTGATTCTCCTCGCCCTCGGGATCTCCGGTTTTCTGCTCGAAGGATTCCGCATCGCCGCTACCAACTACCCGGATTTCGAGATCGTCTCGATCGGTGGTTGGGTCATCGCGCAACTCACAAGCCCACTCGGCGAGTCCGGGAACGACGTTGCCCGAGTAGTGACATGGTGGTTCCACGGAGCGGCCGCCTTGGCATTCGTTGCATACCTGCCCTACTCGAAGGGCATGCACGTCATAGACGACGCGGCGAACCTCGCGTTCACAGAGCCGCGTTCTGCGGCAGTTCTCGCTGGAGTTGAGAACCCGACTGCGCCGGGGTATTCATCACTCGATGACTTCACCTGGAAGGATCTCCTCGATCTCGATGCATGCACGAAGTGCGGCAGATGCCACGAGGTATGCCCGGCGACCGCATCCGGTGCTCCACTCTCGCCCAGGGATCTCATCCTCGACCTCAGGGAGCATGCCGACGCAAGGGCAGGGATCAAGCTCTGGTACGGTCACGGCGCTACTCCAGGACACCCAAACGAAACAGAGGTTGCAGGCGCGGTCATCCAAAGCAGCACCCTGTGGGCTTGCACGACTTGCATGGCGTGCATGGAGGCATGTCCCGTCGGGATCGAACACATACCGACCATCGTCCAGCTACGGAGACGGCTCGTCGACAGCGGCGATGTCGAACCGGGACTTCAGAACGCATTCCAGGCACTCGCCCGGGCAGGGAACAGCTTCGGTAAATCGGCGAAACAGCGGGCCCGATGGACGAAAGGCCTCGAGTTCAAACTCAAAGATGCCCGCAAGGAACCTGTCGATTATCTCTGGTTTGTCGGTGACCATGGGTCGTTCGACCCGAGGGCTACCGAGGTATCCCAGGCCGTTGCGAGGTTGATGACCGAGGCAGGTGTCGACTTCGGGATCTTGTACGATGGCGAGAAGAGCGCAGGCAACGACGTACGCAGAGCCGGCGAAGAGGGCCTCTTCGAGATGCTTCGCGACCAGAACGTCGAGGCGCTCGAATCGGCCCACTACCAGCGCATGTTCACAACAGATCCGCACTCGCTCAACACGCTGCGGGGCGAGTATCCAACAGATGAGGACGTGCTCCACTACACCGCGTTGCTCGACGCTTTCGTGGCTTCAGGGAAACTGGAACTCGGTGGGCTTGAAGGGAAGGCGACCTACCACGATCCCTGTTACCTCGGCAGATACCAGGACGAGTACGACGCCCCACGCAGGCTCATCGAAGCAACGGGACTCGAAGTCGTCGAGATGGGTCGCTGCAGGGAGAACAGCTTCTGTTGCGGCGCAGGAGGTGGACGCATCTGGATGGACGACTCGGAACTCGCCGAGCGCCCGGCCGAGAACCGGATCAGGGAGGCAGTGGCCCTCGGGACCGACATCGACTACTTCGTCGTGTCATGTCCCAAGGACATGATCATGTACTCGGACGCTGTCAAGACGACAGGCAACGAAGGCAACATCGCAGTTGTAGACATCGCACAGCTCGTTGAGCGGGCCATGGAGGTGGTTCCGGTTGGATGACGAAAGTACACCGCTCCACATCCAGAGCACACGGGAGGACGATCCGGCGGCGCGCGCTCTGGGATTGGACGTCGCAGGGATGCTGCGATATCAGATGGGCGTGCTCGACCGCGAGGATCGCCTTGAGTCCGGGACGGGGAGCTGGAAGGAGTCCTTCGACACAGATCCGACCAGCAGACACATCGCAGCGAGAGAATCCGTTCTGCGCACGATCCAGATCGCCTCGAACCCGGAGTGTTTCAGTATCCTCGAGGCACTCCATATTTCTGAGAACCTATCGACGGGCGAGCTCGTCGAGACGACAGGCCTGGGCAGGTTGACTCTCCAAGAACGCGTCGGTGATCTCGTATCCGCCGGTTTGGTGTCCAAGGTGCCTGAGGCAGATCAGGTTCTCATCACGACAGGGGGCCATGCCCTGGCTGAGCTCATCCGTCGCGCAGTAGCCGTCACAGCCCACGACCTCTCGGGGAACCCATGAAATGTCCGTTCTGTCACATCGTCGGCTCCCGTCCGGAGCTCCACGCCCACCTCACCGACGATCACGCCGAAGAGGTGATCGCCGAAGAGGACTCCTGGGGGCGACGGTTCATGGAGCTCCAGTGCCCTTTGTGCGACGAAGGTCACAGGCAAGAAGTGAAGCCGCGATACAACGATCCGAAGTTTCTCGAGGAGCACTATCGAGAGATTCGACTTGTAGCTTTCGACCTGTTCCTCTATCACTGGGAGGACAAGCACACCGAGGAGACAACAGATGAGTGAAGTAAACGGCTGCAACATCCCTGAAGATCTCTACTACTGGCCGGAGAAGCACGTGTGGGTGAGACCACAAGACGATGGGTCTGTCATCGTCGGAGTGACAGATGTCGCTCAAAGCCTCGCCCATGCGATCATTTCGGCGCTGCCAAAGAAGGTGGGAAGACCGGCCAAAAAGGGTCGTTCGCTCGGGACCATCGAGAGTGGAAAGTGGGTCGGCCCTGTCATGTCCCCCGTCACAGGCGAAATCCTCGAGACCAATCCAGCGATGACTTCCGACCCAGGAATCATCAATACCGACCCATACGGCGAAGGCTGGTACATGAAGATCATGCCGGACGATTGGGATGCCGATGTTGCAGATCTCGTTACAGGTGAAGCGGGTGTCGCCGCCTACCAGGCGTTCCTCGAGGCCGAAGGGATCGAATGCGGGTGACCGAGTGATCGTTCATCGTGGCTGCGCCATCCCACACGGATATTCCTACGACGTCGAGAGTGATCTTTGGGTGCGCTTCGAGGACGACGTAGTTCGCATGGGACTCACCGACGTCGCGCAAACCCGTATGGGCAAGATGGTGTCGATCCATTTCAAGCGAATTGGCCGAAAGGTGGCGGCCGGCAAATCGATTGCGACCGTTGAGTCTGCGAAATGGGTCGGACCGATCCATACCCCTTTCGACTGCGAGATCATCGAAACGAACGATGACGCATACCAGCGGGACATCCTTGTTGCCAACAAGGACCCGTACGAGGCCGGCTGGATCTCGATCGTGCGACCGGATGACCCGGCCACTGCACCAAAGGGCTTGTTGACGGACGCAGAGGCCGTAGAGGCGTACCGTGCTCGCATCGACGCACTCGACATCAGCTGCTATCGGTGCGCCGATTGACAACGGAAGGTACCAAATGACAATCCGATTGCTCGACTTCGGCCAGGTGCAGCCACTCCGGTCGCTGGCGATATTCCATGGCGTTGGATACGCGATGCGCGAGGACACACCAGACACGATCACGATCACCCGTCCACTCGAACCATTCGTGAGTATCGGTCATCACCAGGATGCCAGGACAGAGGTCGATCTCGATTTCTGTCGCGAGGCTGGTGTACCCGTGTATCGCAGAGAGATCGGTGGTGGGGCCGTGTATCTCGACGAGGGACAGACGTTCTGGCACACGATCTTTCATGTGTCGCGCGTACCTTCCACCCTTGCAGACGTCTATACGAAGTTTCTTGCCGGACCCGTGCTTGCGCTGAACCGGATGGGCATTCCCGCTGTTCATCGTCCGGTAAACGACATCCAGGTCGATGGGCGCAAGATCGGCGGCACCGGAGCCGCAACGGTTGGCGAATCCATGATCGTGGCCGGCAGCCTCATGTTCGACTTCAACTACGAACTCATGGTCAGAGTGCTGCGTGTCCCCTCTGAGAAGTTCCGCGACAAGATGTACTCGACGATGAAGGAATACCTCACAACGATCAACAGACAACTGGGAGATGACGCACCGACCCGAGAGGAGGGCGTGGAAATCCTCATCGATTGCTTCAATGAGGCGCTGGGGACCGAGATGGTTCTCGACGAACCACGACCTGACGAACTCGCTGCCATCTCAGAACAAGAAGAACGAATTGCATCCCCAGAGTGGCTGCACCTCGATGGCCTGCCTCCCTCAGGCGATAAGGTCAAGATCGCCGAAGGTGTGAATGTTGTCGAAGGTGTCTACAAGGCGCCGGGCGGACTCGTGAGGGCGACCGTTGCCGTACACGACGGTGCGATCGACGGGATCCTGCTCTCCGGCGACTTCTTCATGGAGCCGGCCGAATCGCTTCACGATCTCCAGGACGCCCTGGTTGGCATTGAGCACCACGAAGATGCGGTGCTGCGTGTTGTGAAAGCAACCCTCGACAAGGTCGACGCCCCGGGTCTCGACGCCACAGACATCACTGCAGCAGTAATGGCCACCCCCCAAACCTAACCCATCCGTTCTTGGTCGACTGAGTCCCCCCGAGGTATTCAGTCGCACAGGAATGGAGGAGAAAGACATATGCGCTACGGGTTCGTGATCGATCAGACAGCCTGCATCGGATGTCACGCGTGTACGGTCGCGTGCAAAACCGAGCACCAGGTACCTCTTGGCGTGAACCGTACCTGGGTGAAGTACGTTGAAAAGGGGACCTGGCCGAACACGAAGCGGTCCTTCTCCGTCATGCGGTGCAACCATTGCACCGACGCACCCTGCGTCACGATCTGCCCGACGTCGGCTCTGTACAAACGCACGGACGGCATCGTGGACTTCGACACGTCTCGCTGCATCGGTTGCAAGTCATGCATGCAGGCCTGTCCATACGACGCCCTGTACATCGATCCGAACGAACACACTGCACAGAAATGCAACTACTGCGTCCACAGGGTCGAGGTCGGTATCGAACCTGCCTGTGTCGTGGTATGCCCTGAGCAGGCGATCGTCGCTGGTGATCTCGACAATCCGGTGACGAAGATCGCCCGGATGGTCGCGGCAGGCGACCTGACACAGAGAGCAGTCGAACGAGGGACAACGCCGAACCTCTGGTACAAGGGCGTCGAGCAGGCGAACATCGAACCGCTTGTGGCGGATCGCATGTCGGGTGGAGGTATCTGGCGGGATCCCGAGGGGATGGAGCAGTCCTGGCTCGACGTTGATCTCACGACAGATTCGGACGGTAACCGTACAGGCACAGCCCCGACGGCCCGGACAACCAATGATGATCCTGGACATCCAAGGGTCGTGTACGAGAACGACTTCCCGATGCCATGGGGCTGGCGGGTGTCGAGTTACTTTCTCACCAAAGCGATCTCAGCGGGTATCGCAGTCGCAGCAGCAACTTCTTTGCTGTTCGGTGCAGAGCTCGAGTCAGTGTGGATACGACTCACCGCCCCACTGGTCGGCGGACTGCTCCTTCTTCTCACAGGTGTCCTGCTCGTGTGGGATCTCAAGCGACCAGACCGGTTCTACTACCTGCTCACAAAAGGTAACCCGTCCTCCTGGCTGGTCCGTGGCTCCTGGATCTTGACCGCTCAAGCGATCACATTCGGTGCATGGTTCCTCGCTGCCCTTCTCGAGTCCAACGACATCGCTCGGATTGCGATCTGGGTGGCTGCACTCGTCGGGCTGGCGACGGCCGGATATACGGCCTTTCTATTCGGTCAGGCAAAGGGACGGACCCTTTGGAACAGCCCGATCCTCGTATGGCACATGATCGCCGCAGCTTTCGCGGTTGGTGGTGGGATGTCCCTCGTAGCTTCGCTCGTTTCTGTGACACGGGGGGCTGCAGATGCGTCCGGCACACTCGCAACGGAGGGCCTCGCTGTCGGAACCGAGGCATTCGTATGGACGATGCTCATCGGGGCGGTTGGACTCGCGGTCACAGCGACGCTTGAGGCCACGGCGAAACACGGACCCGATGCAGCCCTCGCCTACCACCACATGACCAGTGGTACCTTCGCAAACCGGTACCGCCTCGGTCTTCTCCTCAGCACTATCGTCCCGATATTCGCAGGAATCGCGGTACTCGCCGGTGCAGGTGTCTCCTTTGGTGCTGTCGGAGGAATCGCTGCCATGGCCGGAATCTGGCTTGTGGATGACACATTCGTCAAGGCCGGACAAAGTGTTCCGTTGACATGAGGTACTGATGACGACTGACAAAGAACTGCCACGTATCACCGAGGGAACAGACCTCACGAACTTTCCACCCCCGGACCGCTGGGACGACTGGGAGGAGTACGACGCGCAGGCATGGCCGGAGAAGGTCACACACCGGTACCGTCTCGTCCCGACGACATGTTTCAACTGCGAGTCGGCTTGCGGTCTCCTGGCATACGTCGACAAGGACTCCGGAGAGATTCGCAAGTTCGAGGGCAACCCCGAACATCCGGGTTCCCGCGGGCGCAACTGTGCAAAAGGGCCTGCGACCATCAACCAGGTCTACGACCCCGAACGCATCCTCTATCCGATGCGAAGGGTCGGTGAGCGAGGCAGCGGTGAGTGGGAACGCGTCACCTGGGACGAGGCGCTCACTGATATCGGCGATCGTATGGGGAAGGCCATACGTGAGGGTCGAAACGACGAGATCATGTACCACGTCGGCCGCCCAGGCGAAGACGGGTTCATGGACCGCACTCTCAAAGCGTGGGGTGTCGACGGGCACAACAGCCACACGAATATCTGCAGCTCCGGGGCAAGGGTCGGTTATGCACTTTGGTCTGGATACGACAGGCCTTCAGCCGACTTTGCCAATGCGAAATTCATCCTGCTGCTGTCCGCTCATCTCGAGACGGGTCATTACTTCAATCCGCATGCGCAGCGGATCATGGAGGCGAAGCAGGCAGGCGCGCAGATCGCCACAGTCGATCCGCGCCTCTCCAACACCGCATCGATGTCAGACCACTGGCTCTCGTGTTGGCCGGGTACCGAGCCGGCAATGCTGCTCGCGATCGCACGCCTTCTGCTCGAGTGGGACACCATCGACCACACATTCATGGAACGCTGGGTCAATTGGGAGGACTCACTCGCCCACAAGTACCCGGACAAGCCGCGAACCTACGAAGCGTTCGTCGACGCACTCAAGGATGAGTACGCCAGCTTCACACTCGAGTGGGCCGCAGACGAGTGCGGTGTCGAGGCTTCCCAGATCGAAGCCATTGCCAAGGGGATCGCCGAGGCAGGACATGCCTTCTCTTCGCATACCTGGCGTTCGGTCGGCTCGGGTAACCTCAGCGGTTGGCAAGGTGCCAGGACACTCCAGTTTCTTCATGTGCT
Source organism: Acidimicrobiia bacterium (assembly GCA_036985855.1). Lineage (GTDB taxonomy): Bacteria > Actinomycetota > Acidimicrobiia > Spongiisociales > UBA5794 > B3-G11. Next base: position 31,788 of record BTQL01000017.1, read on the forward strand.
TACAGGGTCGGTCGGAACGAAGGGTGGGCTTTCACCTTCAGGTTGGGTGAAGTTCAAACCTCCTCACTGGAACATGCCCCCTGCCCACTCACGGTGGAACGAGCTGCTGTGGCCGAAGGAATATCCGCTGAGCTACCACGAGATGTCCATCCTGCTGCCGCATTTCCTCAAGGAGGGACGGGGCAGACTCGATGTGTACTTCACGAGGGTCTACAACCCTGTGTGGACGAATCCTGATGGGTTCTCCTGGATCGAGGTTCTCACAGATGAAGAGAAGGTCGGGCTTCATGTAGCACTGACACCGACATGGTCAGAGACCGCGTGGTACGCCGACTACATCCTCCCGATGGGTGTGGCGGCCGAACGGCACGACACACACAGCTACGAGACCCACGCGGCGAAATGGCTCGGGTTCCGACAGCCCGTGTTGCGCGTGGCAGCAGAGCGCGACGGCAGGACTGTCGAGCGAACCTATGAGACGAATCCCGGAGAGGTGTGGGAAGAGACTGAGTTCTGGATCGATCTCTCGTGGAAGGTCGACCCGGATGGTTCCCTCGGGATCAGGAAGTGGTTCGAATCGCCGATCGATCCGAGTCGGCCAGTGTCCGTCGACGAATACTACGGATGGATGTTCGAGAACTCCGTGCCGGGGCTGCCGGATAAGGCTGCCGCCGAAGGGCTGACGCCGCTCGGTTACATGCGCAAGTACGGCGCGGTCGAGGTTGAGCGGGATGTCTATCAGGTGAACGAACGACCTGCCGATGAAGGTGGCATCGAAATCGACGGCGCCAAACTGCAGGGCTTCAAGACACCGTCGAAGAAGCTCGAGTACTACTCCAAGACGATGGACGATTGGGGATGGCACGACGAGACGATCCCCGGGTATCAGAAAACGCACGTCTACTGGCGAGACATGGACATGGCAGGCAATGAACGTATCTTGCTGCCGATCTTCCGGCTCCCGACCCTGATCCACACCCGGTCCGGAAACGCAAAGTACCTCTATGAGATCAGCCACGGCCACCCGTTGTGGATGAACGCAACCGATGCGGAGGCCCTCGGATTCCAAACTACCGATCTCGTTCGCATCGAGACAGACTCGGGGCATTTCGTTATGCGAGTGTGGGCGACAGAAGGCATTCGGCCAGGAGTAGTGGCGGCTTCGCACCATCTTGGGAGATGGCGGACCGAGGAAAAGAGTGGCAACGAACGGTGGTCGTCCGCACTCGTCAACGTCGAGCAACTCGGTGATGGCAAGTGGCGACTCCGGCAGCTGAGCGGCATCGAACCCTTCACATCGGACGATCCTGACTCTGAACGGATCTGGTGGAAGGATCCGGGCGTGAACCAGAACCTTGCCTTCCCGGTCCACCCCGACCCGATATCAGGTATGCATGCGTGGCATCAGAGGGTGCGTCTCGTGAGGCCCGAACCGGGCGACCGATACGGCGATGTTGTTGTCGACACGAACAAGAGCTTCGCGGTGTATCGCGACTGGTTATCGAAAACCAAACCAGGTCCAGGCCCGGGAGGCCTCCGACGCCCCCTTCACTTCGACCGCCCTGTGAAACCAACCGAAGAGGCGTACCGGTTGTAGCGCACTTCCTCTCCTCGCTCCCTTCGAGAATGGCCGGAACGCAGCGAGGTCGGAGAGGGGACAGCCTTCAGCCGTTCGGCCCCGAGTCGATTACCGCTTGGGGAACACCTTCTGAGTACTGCTTGAAGTTCTCCACGAACATCCCCGAGAGCTTCTTCGCCTGGGCGTCGTACGCGGCCCCGTCATCCCACGTTTCTCTCGGCTGGAGAAGCTCCGCCGGCACACCGGGTATCTCGGCAGGTATCGAAAGCCCAAAGACCGGATCCTCGACGTACTCGATGTCGTCGAGACCACCAGCGAGCGCCGCATTCAACATCGCACGCGTGTGAGGAATGCGTATCCGATAACCGACACCATGCGGACCACTGGTCCAGCCCGTATTGATCATCCACAGCCCTGGACTGAACTCGTCGATCTTCGCAGCGAGCACATCCGCATAATACGAAGGCGGAAGCGGCAGGAACGGCGCCCCGAAACATGGCGAAAACGTCGCCAAGGGCTCAGTCACACCCCGCTCGGTGCCTGCGAGTTTCGCCGTGTATCCGGACATGAAGTAGTACATCGCCTGCTCCTTCGAGAGCCGCGAGATCGGGGGGAGCACACCGAACGCATCGGCCGACAGGAACACGATGTTGCTCGGATGTCCGGCAACACCGCTCTCCACCACATTCGGAAGATGCGGGAGGGGGTATGAGCAGCGAGTATTCTCGGTCTTTGAACCGTCGTCCCAGTCCACCATGCGACTCTCGGGGTTCAGCACCACGTTCTCGAGAAGCGTCTCGAACTGGTTCGCTGCCTCATAGATCAACGGCTCGTCCTGCGGACTCAAGCTGATCGTCTTGGCGTAGGAACCGCCTTCGATGTTGAAGATGCCGTCTTGGCCCCAACCGATCTCGTCGTCACCGATCATGTTGCGCGTCGGGTCCGTTGCCAAAGTCGTCTTGCCTGTACCCGATAGCCCGAAGATGACTGCAGAGTCCCCGGCCTCACCGACATTGGCCGAAGCATGCATCGAAAGCGCGCCGGTCTTGGGCAGCAGGTAGTTCATCACTGAGAAAACCGACTTCTTCATCTCTCCCAGGTAGCTCGTTCCGCCGATGAGCAATACCTTGTGAGCGAAGCTGATGATGATGAACACCTCGCTGCGAGTGCCGTCCCGCTCAGGTATCGCCTTGAAGTTCGGAGCGTGCACGATCGTGAAGTCGGGCACGAACGGGTCGATCGTGTCGTCGTGGTCGAACGTACGAGGGAGTCGGAACATGTTCCGACAGAAGTGTGCATGCCACGGACTCTCGGTCAGCACCCGCACGGCAAGCTGGTGCTTGGGATCCGCCGCAGCGTAAACGTCTTGAACATACAGGTCCGTCTGTCCGAGGTGCCCGGTCACACGGTCGTAGAGAGCTTCGTAGACCTCTGTCTCGATTGGGTGGTTGACATCGCCCCACCAGATCTCCGATTCGGTCGCCTCTTCACGAACGATGAACTTGTCCTTGGGGCTCCTACCCGTGTACGGCACAGTGTCGACAACGAGTGGACCTTTGTGGGCGAGAATGCCCTCACCGCGGCGCAGCGTGTGCTCTACGAGCACCGGTGTCGTGAGATCCCAGTAGACCTCGGCTTCTGGCTGGATTCCGTGCATGGACAGGTCGCGCATCTTGCCTCTCTGGAGTGTTGACGACAGGATATGCAAGTATTGCGCCGTCGAATCCATCCGATACGCGCCATCGAGTACCCCGGTACTCTCTTGCTCGATGTCCAACGAGTTCCGCATGCCAGATATCGGCGAAGGCCTCACTGAGGCCGAGATCATCAAATGGTTCGTCATGGTTGGTGACACAGTCGAGGTGGATCAGATCCTCGTCGAGATCGAGACCGCCAAGACAGTGGTGGAGATCCCTTCCCCATTCGCGGGCACGATCACGAGCATCAACGTCGACGAAGGCGAAACGATCGAAGTTGGCAGTGTGCTGTTCGTGATCGGTGGCGACACCACCGAAACTGAGACCGGCCAGAACCCGAAACCGACATCCGCGGTTCCCGCGAGCCAATCCGCCACACCAGCACCCGCTGCCGACGGTCGCCACCTGAGAGCGATGCCGATCGTGAGAAAGATTGCCACGGAGAGAGGGATCGACCTGTCGACGGTCTCGGGATCGGGTCCCAACGGTGCAATCACCCGAGCGGATGTCGAGCTCGCGGCAGGGTCGCGACCAGACCACGAGCTCACTCCCATGACTCGGGTGCGCAAGACGATTGCGCACCACATGGCGGAATCGTGGAGGACGATCCCACATGTCACGGTCCAGGCCGAGGTACGGGCAGAGAACCTCATGGCCGCTCGGTCCCATCGTGGTGATACGTCCTACCCGATCGAAACTCTCGTTGCGGAGGCTGTTCTTCCCCTCTTGAAGCGCTACCCCGAGTTCAACGCCTCGATACGCCACGAGTCAATCCTTCAGAACAGCCACTACAACCTCGGTTTCGCGATCGATACGGACGCTGGGCTCATGGTCGTTGTGGTCAAGGATGCCGACAAGCTGTCCTTGAAGCAGCTGACGCGGGAGTTCGAGCGGCTCGCTAGGGCGGCGATGGACCGCACGATCTCACCGGAAGAGGTGACAGGCCAGACGTTCACGATATCCAACATCGGTGCCCTTGGCGGTGGCCACGGCACACCGATCATCCCACTCGGTACGAGTTCGATCATGTCGATCGGCAAAGCCACGCAGCAACCCGTCGTCGTGGACGGCGAACTTGCCGTTGGCCTGGTCGCTCCCATCGACCTCTCCTACGACCATCGCCTCATCGACGGTAGCCTCGGCCAACGCTTCCTGACGGACCTGGTCGAGAGCCTCGAATCCAGCCTCTCCTAGCATTCTGGCGTCCGTGAGGGCAACATATTGCCGCGAGGGACGCCAGAATGCTCAGGCGTAGTCCTCGATGGGTGGGCAGGCGCACTGGACGTTGCGGTCGCCGTAGGCATTGTCGACGCGACTCACCGGCACCCAGTACTTCCACTGACGCAAGCCGGGCACAGGGTACGCGGCATTCTCTCTCGTGAAAACATGACCCCATTCATCCGCAGTCACATCCTCGGCAGGATACGGGGCATGACGCAACACCGATTCCTCTGCCGTGACCGCGCCGGATGCCACTTCGTCGATCTCAGCCTTGATCGATACCATGGCGTCTACGAATCGGTCGAGCTCGTACTTCGACTCTGACTCTGTCGGCTCGATCATGAGCGTCCCGGCCACTGGAAAGGACATCGTCGGGGCATGGAACCCGTAGTCGATCAGT
>BTQL01000018.1:0-36363 GCA_036985855.1 Acidimicrobiia bacterium
CCGCCGCCTGTAGCGGCGGCACGAGTAGTACGACCGTAACGACAAGCGACACTAACGCACAGACTTCGAGTTCGTCCTCGTCGACGACCACCTCGTCGACGACCACGACGTCGACGACCACGACGTCGACGACCACCACGACGACCATCGCAGGCGAGTTCGTGCGCTACGAAGATCCAGTCGGTGACTGTCTGAACGCCACGACCAATGCGCCGGCCCCGTCCTGCATGCCGGGACCGACCGATGTCCTTTCAGTGGAGATCACGAGGGCAAGCCCCCTGACCGTCGTGATCGAAATCGCCGAGCCCGGCCTATCCGGGCTCCCCGATTCGTATCAGATCACCCTCGGGCTCGATCTGGATCTCGATCCCGGAACCGGCATCGTGGACTTCTGGCCCGAGTTCCACGGAATCGGACCGGACCTGGAAACGGACTTCTTCGGAGGTCCGGAGGACTTCTTCGTCCAGGCTTACTCGATCGAGGGCCAGAACGAGTTCATCATGCTCGACCCGCCGCCGGTCGAATGGACCTGGCTCGACGACACGCACGTCCAGGTTATCTTCGAGATGGACGCCGTGGGCGATGGGCCGTTCGCCATCGCCGGAGATCTTTCGACCGGCGACTACTACGACCACTTCGTTGACGACGGTCACCTGTTGTTCCCGAGCGGTGACGTGGTTCTCGTCGGCCCCTAGGGTGACTCGGTTCGTCCGTGTCCCCCTGAGGACAAAGAGCGTTCGAAGGATCGCCGCGATTGAGAATGCATCGACTTGGCCGTCGACGGCCAAGAGTTCCCGTTCCCATTCGCACAACCACGGGGAGTCGCCGGGGTAGTACACCTGGCTCCATCATCCCACCCAGCCGGATATGGGCGGGGTTGGTCTGGAATTCAACGGTCAACGACTACGCATTGCGCCGCGCTTTGAGAACCGTGTCTTGGTCATGAGGGGACGACCCACCGGGTGACGTAGGTCGGCGTGGTCTTGTCTCGTCAACCTCGATAGTCCAACTTTCGTCCAGACGCGCCGCAACATCGGCAGGCTGGATGTAGTCATCGGGGTTGAAGCCGTGGGAGATTGCGTATTCGGGGTCGATGGGAGCGTGGCCCACTACAAGGAGTGTGCCCCCGGGTGATACCCCAGTTAGAAGCGCCTCGATTGCGGCGTCGTTCACTGAGTGGAGTAGTGCCGGGTAGTGGGCAGAAACGAGCTCGTATCCACCGGCTGTGGGCGGATTCGCAGTCACATCCGTGCATATCCACTCTACGGATACTCCATTTTCGCGCGCATTGCTCGCAGCTCGCTCGAGTGCAACCTGGGAGATATCGACACCTGTTACCTGCCATCCATGTGACGCAAGCCAGATCGCATCCGCGCCCTCCCCACACCCAATGTCGACCGCTCGGCCCGGAGCCAGTCCCGACGTCTCAGCAAGCAACGTTTCGTTCGGATGCCCACTCCACATATCGCTGGGCTGCCCGCTATGGCGCTTGTCCCACTTGGCGGCGTTGGATTCCGAAGCACTGTGAGTGTGAGCACTGTCCATTCTCGAATCGTACATCGGAACTTCCAATGCCAAGCTGGTCACAGATGGGGGGAGCTGCGATCGGCGCAGCGCATCATCTCGACTCAGTTCCACGACTCATCTTGGGCCGCATTTGGGCAGCACCTGAGCAGCAACGGGGCCAAAAGCCGCAAAACGCCGCAAGACGATCAGAGGCCGTGGGCGCAGGTTGGAGGGCTGTTTTCCTTGAATTACCAGGTAGCCGAAACCCGCCCGTACGGTCTAGGAAACCGGTGCTCTATCCCCTGAGCTACGAGGGCATGGGAACGGAAGCGCAGTGGCGGACAGTGTCCATCGTCTTGGCGCGACGATGGGATGCGCTGCGGCGCGCGTGTCGCGAGAGAGGAGCCTGTCCTCAGCCGACCGACGTGAGCACTGGAGAGTGATCGGTCGAAGTACCGTCGGAGGTCGTGGCGCTACGGTGCATCGTTTCGCCGATACCGAAGGTGACGATAGCGACGAGTGTGACGGCCACCCACGAACCCCACAACGAGGCCTGGTAGCTGGCATCTGATCCGCCGAATGCCACAATCGCGACGAATGCCGTGTAGATGACGGCAGAGGCGATGGCGATTCCACGAAGTGTGGTGCCGCTCTTCGGATTGCTCTTTCTTGTCCCTGCCATGCATTCCTCCCAGGTGGCTGGACTCAGTGGTATATCGGCAGCCCGCGCCAGGTACCTTTAGCTAGTTCGGTTGCCACGACCGTTGGTGGATCTTGCTATGGATCGGGCACGCAGGACTGACTCTCCGCGATGTGATGTCGCTCTGCTGAGGTCGTTATCGCCCATCCCGTGAGTCCACACACGACGAACCACCAAACAGCGGGCGGGACTTCGATTAGGTCACCTCTGCGCGGTAGGTTCAGACCATGGCTGATAGACCGCGAGATGATGACTGGTGGCTTGCCTCAGACGGCAGGTGGTATCCACCTGATCTCGGGCCGGATGCGGACGCCGTCAGCTTGCCCGAACAGCAGGGCTCAGCATCGTCGATCTCGCCTGCGTTCACGTTGGTTACCACGATCGCTCTCTCGATCACGTCGGCCATTCTCGCCGGCGCTGCATACGCAGGGTTGCGATACGCCTCAGCCCTACAGAAGTTCTCTGGTGAGCTGTCTGAAAGTGAAAAGGATGCTCTTGCGTCGGTCGAGTTGACATGGGCGAGCTGGACGGCACTCGCCCTACTCACGCTGATCCTCACAGGGGTGCTCGTCATCGGTTGGACGTACAGCATCTCGAGATCACTGGACAGCCGAAGCCCGATCGGTCGCCGCTGGCGGGGCGGATGGACAATCGGAGCCTGGTTGATCCCGATTGCGAATCTCGTATTGCCGAAGCTGATGCTCAACGAGATCGAGAAGATCGCCCAAGTTCCCTACGCGGGCGTGCCCGTTGGTGAGGAATGGCGGAGGTACTCGCGGTCCCAACTCGGTGACCTCTGGTGGCTTCTCTGGTTAGGTGGTGTGGTTCCGAGCCAGATGGTCCAGCTTGTCATCGGGAATCCGGCGGAGGATGCGGGCAGGTTGGCGATCATGGTGAACATCACCGCATTCACATACGTCATGTTCGCTGGAGCAGGAATCGCTCTTGCCTTGCTCGTTCGACGGATCGAGTCTTCGTCCAGGGCATAGGTCATTGTCGGTAGACGGCACTCGATCGTATCGTTCCGTGGTTCGCAGGATTGGTGGGGTAGGGCCTATCCCGTCTCGCAATCGAACTATCGGGAACCCGGCGCATCACTCCTACCGTCTAACTTGTGAAATATTTCACAAATAGGATTCTGTCGAGTGGATGGCTCTTCTCTCTCCCCCTTCCTCCCAGCCGATTCACATCGACAGAAGAGACGGTCGGAGATCGGTCCCACCCGCCCACCGGCCGTCTCGACTGCCCCTGCTGATCCCCCTCAGCTGGGGCAGTCGCATGTGACAGGGACAAGATGACGCGAGCCGCTCGTGCGTCCTGGCTCTCGCGATTCGTCTACCGTCTATGTCTACGGAAGGGGCGTTCCATGCGATCGATCGAAACGAACGGTGTCACGCTTGCTGTGGATGACCGGGGCGCGGGCGACGCGGTGGTGCTGCTCCATGGCTTCCCCGAACTCGCCTACTCGTGGCGGCACCAGATCCCCGCCATCGTCGACGTCGGTTATAGGGCCGTCTCCTTTGACCAGCGCGGCTACGGTGCGTCATCGAGGCCAGAGGCCATTGCCGACTACTCCCTTGAACACCTCACGGGCGATGTCATCGGGGTGCTCGACCGCCTCGGCATAGACACGGCAACCGTCGTCGGGCACGACTGGGGAAGCATCGTGGCTTGGACGACGGCTCTCGTCCATCCCGACCGCGTTTCGAGGGTTGTATCCCTCAACGTTCCTTACCGAGGGGCGTGTGTCGGGTTCCCCACGACGGATGTGATCAAAGAGAAGCTTGCCGATCGATTCGGTTATGTGCTGATGTTCCAGGACGAGGGTGTCGTGGAGGCCATGTTCGATGCGGATCCTGAGGCCTGGTTACGAGGAGCATTTGCCATGGTTGCGGGCGACAAGGATTTTCTCACCAACGAAGAATTCGTTGTGTTCGCCGAAGCGTTCAAGGCGGGTGGAATCACGGGTCCGGTCAACTGGTACCGCAACATCGATGCGAACGCGTCGGCCTTTGCCAAGTACTTGGATGCCCCGATTCCGCAACCGGTCCTGATGTTGTCCGCGGACGGTGACCCGGTGCTCCCAGTGAGTCTGATCGAGGGCATGGATAGGTGGATTCCGGATCTGACCACCGTCGTCATCGAGAATTCCGGGCACTGGACACAACAGGAACAGCCTGAAGCGGTCAATGCTGCCCTCCTGGATTGGCTCGACCGGACATCGTGATGCGCAGAGTCCGAGACTGGTTCTTCTCCATCCCGACCGTCATCGCTTTCGGCCTGACGCTCATCTTTTTCGACATCACAGGCAGGATCGCGCTGCTGTTCGGCCTCAGACAGTTCGAATGGGCGATGGCAGGTTTGCAGCGGACACTTCTTGGTGTGTTCGCCATCTCAGGTGTTCGATTCGACATCGAGGGGCTTGACGGCTTCGGAACTTCAGGGGGCTACATATTCGTATCGAATCATCAGAGCATGTATGACATCCCGATCTTTGGTGGAATCCTTGTGAGGAACTTTCCGAAGTACGTTGCCAAGCGGTCCCTGGCGAGCGGGATTCCTTCCATCAGCCTCAATCTCTCCAGGGGAGGAAACGCTCTCATCGATCGTGGCGACAAGGCCCAGGCTGTGGCCGCGATCAGCCAGATGGCGACCGAGTGCCAGGACCGAGATGTATCGGCCGTGATATTCCCTGAAGGCACGAGGTCGAGAGACGGATCCATCGGTTCGTACAGGCCAGCAGGTGTCGCCGCCCTGATGGCTGGTGCTCCCGACCTCCCTGTGATTCCGACCGTCATCGATGGGTCCTGGAAGGTCTTCGCACACAATATGCTCCCGATTCCGTTCGGCACGCGGGTGCGGGTCCGGTTCGGAGATCCGATCGAGAGAAGCGAGAATGAGGATCCATCGGCCATCGTCGAGCAATGCCACACGTGGGCATCCGGAGTGCTTGATTCCTGGAACCAGAGTTCAGGTACCAGCGCCTGATACGCTGCAGTCATGGAAGAAGTACGGATCGGCCTATTCATCGACTACGAGAACCTGGCGATCGGAGCAAGAGAAGACCTCGGAATCGCATTCGATTTCCTGCCCATCGCTGACGCTCTCGCAGAGCGTGGAAGGGTTGTTGTTCGAAAGGCGTATGCCGACTGGGCGTTCTTCATCGACGACCGCCAGATGCTCGTCGACAATCACGTTGAGATGATCGAGATCCCGCAGCGCAAAGGTGCTGTACGCAAGAATGCGGCAGACATCAAGATGGCTGTGGACGCCGTTGAGCTTGCCCTCGAGAGGGACTATGTCACAACGTTCGTCATCTGCACCGGCGATTCCGACTTCAGCCCCTTGGTGCACAAGCTGAGGGAGCTCAACAAGCAAGTGATCGGTGTCGGACTGAAGGCTTCGACATCGCGACTCTTGCCGCCGGCATGCGACGAGTTCCTGTTCTACGAAAACCTGGACGGTGTTGATCTCCCCCAGGCCAAGGTCATTCGCCGCGGCAAGTCGGAGCCGGACCAGCCAACGAAGGACCTTCAGAACCTCGACGGGCTGATCACGCGAACGTTGAGCGGTCTCCAGCGGACGGCAGACGATGAGGTCCGGATAAGCCAGCTCAAGAGAGCACTGCTCAGGAAGGACTCGACTTTCGCGGAGAGTGACTACGGCTTTCGTTCCTTCAGTGAGTTACTGCGAAACCTTGCCGAGCGCGAAAAGGTTCAGCTTGATGCATCGTCGCGAACGGGCGACCCCGTTGTGTCATTCCCGGAGGATGGCAGAGGCGAAGGAGAGGCCTTTGAGCTGCTCGTCGCGACGATCAAAGCGATGAAGTCGAGCGATCCGGTGGCGCTCTCCGGTCTCAAAGATGAGATGCGAAAAGCCGATCCGAATTTCTCAGAGAAGCAATACGGTTACGGTGGATTCCTTCAGTTCGTCAAAGCAGCGAGCACCAAAGGTGTGGTCGAAATAGACTTCGATGCTGACTCGGGTGCGTACTCAGTGAGTCTTTCGAGCTAACGGGTTGCCAGACGCACCGAAAGTGAATTACAATGTTGTCATTCACAGCGGAGGCGGAGATGGCGGTTGCTGTACAAGAAGCTCGGACGAGCGTCGATTTCGTGACGGAGGCGGTTCTCGCCGTCCATCGAGCACACGTAGATGCCGCAACCGAGATGTCCCTCGCGGAGTTCCTCGATTCTCCTGTTGAAGCGGGGGCTGTGCGCGCGATCGTTGCGGATGGGGCCCGTTTTGTCGAGATCGTCCTTGACGAAGACACCCACATCGATCTGCTCGCCGAGGTGGCGTGGGAACTGGACGAACGTGCATGGCTGCTCAACGTCATCGTCTCCCTGAACCGCCTTGGTGAAGCACATACCGCTCTTCGCGGTGCGCCATGCACCCTGCAGGGATGGTGGTTCGATGACGATGCCGTCCGCTTCGCGGGTTTCGAGAGGCCTTAGACCTGGCGTGGCCCTTGGCCTAGGCTTCTGACATGCCGGCACCGCTGTACACCCAGACCGTCATCGCATTCGTCTGGGACTTCGACAAGACCCTCATACCATCCAACATGCAGGATCCGATCTTCGATGCGTACGGCGTTGACCGTGATGACTTCTGGACCGAGGTCGAGGGGCTGGTCGACTACTACGGTCGCAACGGTGTCGTCATCCAGAGGGACACCGCCTATCTCGGACATCTCCTCACGTATGTCCGCGAGGGTGTGTTCGACGGTTTGTCCAATGCGAAGCTGCGCGAGCTTGGCAAGGATCTCGAGCCTGTTCCCGGCATGCCCGATTTCATGGAGGCGACCAGGGAACATGTCGGTGAGATCCCCGAGTTCGTGAACGAGGGCATCGCGATCGAGCACTACATCGTGTCGACAGGATTGTGGGAGATGATCCAGGGGTCGGTGTTCGGGCCGATAGTCGACGGCGTATGGGCGAACACGTTCATCGAGGATGTAGCCGAGCCCGGCTATTTGGAGAGACTTCCCGTACAACCTGCGTCTGGACCGATCAGCCACATCGGTTACACGATCGACAACACCTCCAAGACCCGAGCGATCTTTGAGATCAACAAGGGTGTCAACAAGATCCCCGGACTCGATGTGAACGCTCGAATGGCTCCGGACCAGCGGCGTGTGCCGATGAAGAACATCGTCTACATCGCGGACGGCCCATCGGATGTGCCGGCGTTCTCGATTCTCAACACTTCTGGGGGAAGAACGCTTGGCGTGTACACGGTTGAACCTCACAACAATCACGCCAAGGTGAAGGCCCTGCAGGAACAGGGAAGGATCCAGGGAATGGCAGAGGCGGACTATCGCCCAGGCAAACCTGCGTACTTGTGGTTGATGGACACACTCGAGCAGATCGGCTTCGAGATCATCGAAGCCCGCAGGCAGGCTTTCTCAGCAATCGAGAACCCACCGGGCCACTAGCCGCTTCTGGCGTCCACAGGAGCGACATACCGCCGTGAGGGACGCCAGAACGGGTTGGTCAGGCGCCGACGCGTATCGCGCCGTTCGACTCGAGCAGTCTTGTGAGCTGGTCCTTCCGGACAAGGCCTGATGCGCGCCAGCGCTGGGTGACCGGGCGATGGCTCGACAGGCTTCCCGCCTGGCGGTTCCTACCCTTCTTTGCCTTCTTTGGTTTTGCTGGTGTGAGCAGCACCATGGTCGGTGTCGACCGGATCTTGAAGCGGTTGACCGCCTCGGGCATGCGGCCGATGTCTGCCTTGACAACGTGGGCGGAAGATCCGTACTCGCGGGCGAGTTCGTTGAAAATGCCGTCCATCACCTGACAGGGGGCGCATCCCACCTGGTAGAAGTCAACGAGAACAGGCTTGCCCGTCTTGGTCAGCTCGTCGAGCTCCCCGACGTGATCGATCTTGCGCGCTTTGGGTTTCTTCTTGAACATTGTGTCCTGGGTCGCGGTTCATCTAAGCAACAACAACAGGGCGACAGTTATGCCGAAGAAGTTCTGGTAGTCGTTAGACGGTATTGTTGGTGATCTACCGTCTGAGGAGAAGAAATTGGCCAAGATCAGCGGCGGGCAGGTGATCGCGCGGGCCCTCAAGGCCCAGGGCGTAGACACCGTTTTCACACTTACCGGCGGACACATTCTGGCAATCATGGATGGCTGTGTTGCTGAGGGCATGAACGTCGTGGACGTTCGACATGAGCAAGCGGCCGCCCACGCCGCCGATGCGTACGCACGGCTGACAGGCAAGCTCGGAGTCGCGGTTGTGACCGCTGGGCCCGGGGTGACGGACGCCGTTACCGGAGTGGCAAACGCCTTTTTTGCGAACAGTCCAATGCTCCTCATCGGCGGTCGCCATCTCACAACAGAGGACCTCAAGGGTGGACTCCAGGAAATGGACCATCCGCGGCTCTTCCATTCGATCACACGATGGTCGGGCACCGCGTGGAATGCCGGCAGATATCCGGAGTACATCGCCATGGCAGCGAGACATGCTTTCTCCAACCGAGGAGGACCCGTGTTCCTCGACACCCCGTGGGATGTGTCGGGTGCTCTTGTTGAGGAGGATGCAATCGCGTGGCCCGAAAATGTCAGGGCGAATCGCGCAGCGGGTGCGCCCGAAGAGACACTCATCGAGATCGTCGATCTCCTGAAGAATGCGATGAAGCCGGTCGTCTTCGGAGGGACAGGACTTCGCTGGACCCAGCAACCAGGATTCCTCGAGTCGTTCGACGAGTTCGTGGGTGGCTACAAGGCGCCGACCTATCTCAACAGCCTTGCCCGCGGCTCCCTGCGATACGGCCATCGATATCTCGGCAATCGGGCCAGGAGCTCGGCCCTGCGAGATGCAGACGTCATCCTTGCGCTCGGTGTCGATTGGGACTTCCGGACCGGTTTCGGAAAGAAGATCAACAGGGATGCGACCGTGATCCAGATCGATGCCGATCCATCGAAGATTGGATGGAACCGTGACGCGACCATTGGAATTGTCGCAGATCCAGGCGCGGTGGTTGCGCAACTTGGGGCCCGGCTTGATGATCTGGGAAACACGAGCGATCCCGAATGGACGGTTGAGATCGGCAATGCTGAGAAGGCCAAGCAGGATGCGGCATACGAACAGTCGCTCTCTGATGCAGATCCGATCCACCCCGAGCGGTTCGCTCGCGAGGTTGGCGACTTCTTCGGTGATGATGCGATCGTCGCTGCCGACGGCGGTGACATCGTGTCGACCACTGCCAAATGGCTCCAGACGTCCAGGCCGGGAGGTCTGCTCGACCCTGGACCATTCGGATGCCTCGGGGTTGGCGCACCGTTTGCCCTTGCCGCGAAGTCCGTTGAGCCGGACACGCGCGTCGGCATCGTGTACGGCGATGGATCGTTCGGGTTCAACGGCATGGAATACGACACACTCATCCGTCATGGTTTGCCTGTCGTCGGTGTCATCGGCAATGACGGCGTGTGGAACAACATCAGAGCGATCCACCGCATGGCGCACCCCGAGAGTGTGTCCCTCTCCGAAATCGGCTTCAGACCTTACGAGAAAATCGTCGAGGGGCTCGGTGGTTATGGTGAACTCGTTGAGAAACCATCCGAAATCCGACCGGCGCTGGAGCGTGCTCAGGCATCCGGCGTGCCTGCCCTGGTGAACGTGAAGATCGCCGAACAGCTCAGGATCTCCTCCGCATACGGCCAATGACGAGTGCGGTTCTCGAGACGAATCGCACCGCAACAGTGCCTGAACACGAACGAGCTGGGATGTGATCCTTGCCTAAGCTCACAGGATGCTCGATCCGATCTTCTGGGGCTTGATTCAAGGCCTGACCGAGTTCCTGCCGGTTTCGTCGAGCGGGCATCTTGTACTCATACCTGCATTACTTGACCGTCCGGGACCCGATCTCGCGACCAGTGCGATGCTCCATCTGGGCACACTTGCCGCGGTGGTGACCTATTACCGGTCGGACATCGCCCGTATGGCCAGATTCGATCGACCAGCTCGAAGACTCATCACGCTGATCCTGATCGGAACGGTTCCCGCGGTGATACTCGGACTCCTGTTCGAGGACCAAGTGGAGGAATTGGTCGCTGAGCCCAGGAAGGTGGCACTCATGTTGATCGTCACCGGTGTGATCTTGCTCGCAACCACTCAGCTCCGACTTGGGGACAAACGAACCGAGGACATCGGACCGCTCGACAGTCTGCTGGTCGGGCTTGCGCAGGCTCTCGCTCTCATTCCTGGGATCTCCCGGTCGGGTATGACGATTTCTGCAGGGCTGGCACGCGGACTGAAGCGAAACGAGGCTGCACGGTTCGCGTTCCTTCTCGGGATCCTCGTGATCGCTGGAGCAGGACTGCTCGAGGTCGTTGATGTGCTAGCGGCTGGCGATTCAATTCCTGCAACTGTATGGGTTGGGGTTGCTGTGGCCGGGCTCTCCGGATACGCAGCCATCGCGGTGCTGCTCAGACTGCTCACGCGGATTGGACTCGCACCGTTCGGAATCTATTGCATCGCCCTCGGCTCATTCGCCGCTGTCGTTCTTTGACCTTCACGGCTCGATGAGCACGACGAGATCTCCGTTCGATGCCGCGAGTGCAACAGAATCGGCTATCGCTCCTTGTACCGCCACCAGGCCATCTGAAACCAAACCGAAAGAGTCTTCGGACGCGGGTTGAATGACGATCCCCGTGGTGGCGGAACCGTCGACGAACACGAGTTTCACCAACATCCCTGGTCCGGTTCCGAGAGGGAGCGATATCGGTACGGCCCATGATTCCGGTGGTAGGGGAGGAGCAGAGGACACGAGGGATGGGACGATGGGATCACCCGCGTTGATCGAGATGAGTGCTGAGACGCTGGTGAGGTTCGGCATCATGAGCGAACCGGTGGGGATGGCTCTCCAGACGATCTGTTCAGACGTGATCGCCTGTCCACGGATCAGGTCCACGGCTGCGAATGGGAACGGTTCTGTTGCTCGCTCAGACGCGTCCCATGCGAAGGCGGCGACAACTAACGATGCGGCGGCCATCCATCGCAGATAGGGAGGTCGACTGAGCCAGAGCACCCAACCACCGTATCGATTCCGCACACACCATAGAACCCCCCTGTCCCCTCCCTCCTGATACCCGACAAGGGAACCCTCCCCGTGGTTTAGGCACCGCAAGGAGGGGAAAAGGTGGGGGTTCCCGCGGCGCTCACGAGGAGGGCGTCCCTACTGCAGTCTTGCAGCTGCGCCCACATGATGGAAGGGGAATCTCGGACCGTGGGTTCCGTCCGCTTCCTAGAATTGTTCCGTGCCATCAACCGTCGCGATCCCGCTTGCTCTTCTCGCCTCGTACCTTCTCGGGAGTGTGAGCTTTGGGATACTCATCGCTTCGTATCGCGGCGTCGATATTCGTACCGCGGGTTCTGGGAATCCGGGCGCTTCGAACATCATGCGTGTGCTCGGAAAGAAGGACGCTGTTGCGGTCTTGCTCGGTGACGGACTCAAGGGAGTTGGTGCGGCATGGATCGGGGTCGCCGTCGGCGGTCCGGAACTCGGATACGTAACATTGCTCGTTGCGGTCATCGGGCATACGTTCCCGATATGGCACGGTCTCAAGGGGGGCAAGAGTGTGGCAACCGCGTTGGGAGGCCTCATCTACCTGGCACCTGCGGTCGGGATCGCGCTCGGGTTGTTGTGGATCGTCATGGTTCTCGTTTGGAAGACGGCATCGATCGCATCGATAACCGTGATGGTTCTCATGGTGCCGGCATTGTGGGTGGCGGATAGGACAAAGACGGAGATCTTGCTGGCGGCCGTGATCTCGGTGTTCGTTCTTCTTCGACACGCAAGCAACATCAAGCGATTGATCGCGTCCAGCGAGCAGAAGGTCACCGAATGAAGCCACTCGATGAGGCTCGAGCTGAAGTTCTTACAGCGATGCCACAGATGACGTCAAGCGAGGTGCAGGTTACCGAGAGTCTCGGGAGGGTCACGGCCGAGCCCGCGGTTGTTCGTGAGGCGCTCCCGCCTTTCGACAATTCAGCCATGGATGGATACGCCGTCGTTGCCGCTGATGTGGCCGGGGCACCTGTTGAGCTCGTGGTGAACGAGGACGTGGCTGCCGGGTCGGTGCCGACTATGCGTGTCGAGCGGGGGACCGCAACGCGAATAATGACCGGCGCACCAATGCCGCAAGGTGCCGACACGATCGTGAAGGTTGAGGACACGGAGTCGACGGATCGGAGCCGGGTGTCGATCAACGCCCCGGCGGAACCCGGTAGCAACGTGCGTCACGCGGGCGGTGACATGTTGCCGGGCGATGTCATCGTCGAGGCGGGTGTCAGACTCACATCCCGCCACCTCGCGAGTCTCGCAAGCGCTGGCATCGATCCTGTGGTGGCTGCCATGCCGAGGGTCGCGGTCATGTCCACGGGTGACGAGATCGTTGATCCGTCGACCAGGACACTTGCCCCTGGAACCATCAGAGATTCCAATCGGGTCTTGCTTCGCTCGTTGCTCTCCGATCTCGGAGTGCCCGTCATCGATTTCGGCATCATCGGGGATGATCCCGTGGCACTCAGGGCTGCATACGAGAGGGCAGCGACGGAGGCCGATGTTGTGGTCTCCACCGGTGGCGTTTCGATGGGGGACTACGACTACGTCAAAGGGATCCTTGGAGAGCTCGGGAGTGTCGAATTCTGGAAGGTTGCAATGCAGCCGGGGAAGCCGTTTGCGTTTGGTACGATCAACGGCGTGCCGCTCTTCGGATTGCCCGGCAATCCCGTTTCTACCTTCGTGTCATTCGAGCAGTTCGTGCGCCCCGCACTGTTGCACATGATGGGAGCCAAACATCTGCTCCGGACCCAGATGGCCGGCAAGATCGGTGAGGATGTTGAAACCAACGTGGCTAGGACGGTCTTCCTGCGCGTGTTGCTGGCACAGGATCGAAACGGCTCATTCATAGCTGTTCGATCGGGAGGCCAGGCCTCGAATATGCACTCGTCCCTGTCGAACGCTGAAGCGTTTGCCGTCGTTCCGGTAGGGATCGGTTCGCTGTCTGCTGGTGACGATGTCACACTTGAGATGTTCCGATGGCCGGAAGGGCGCAGTATCGATGAATGAGTTCAACCATCTCGATGATCACGGCAATGTGCATATGGTCGACGTTGGGGGAAAGCAGATATCGGTTCGTGTTGCTGTGGCTGAGGCGTTCGTGTCGATGCAGGATGTGACGGCCGAGAAGCTATTTGCCGATGAGCTCGAAAAGGGAGATGCGCTCGCGACAGTCCGAATCGCCGCGATTCAGGCAACCAAGCGAACGCCGGATCTCATACCTCTGTGCCACCCGCTGTCCATCGACCGCGTCGAGGTTTCGATCGAGCCGGTGGATATCGGCGCACGGATCGAGGTACTTGTCGGCGTTGAGGCGAGAACGGGCGTCGAGATGGAGGCGATGACCGGTGCGGCTGTAGGCGCCCTCGCGTTGTACGACATGGTCAAGGGAATCGATCGTTCAGCATCGGTTGAGGCGATCCGGTTGCTTTCGAAATCCGGTGGCGAGTCTGGAGATTGGGAACGTGGCTGAGCGAACCGCGGCTGTGATAACAGTGTCCGACTCGGTCGCGGCAGGAACCGCTGAGGACACATCGGGTGCGGTTGCGGTCGCCGCTCTCGAGGGACTCGGGTTCACCGTTGCGGATTCAGTGGTCATTGCGGACGGCATCGATGCGGTCGCCGGCGCTCTTACGCGCCTTGCCGATCAGGTATCACTCATCGTCACCACAGGAGGCACCGGGCTCAGTCCTCGCGATTTGACACCTGAAGGGACACGGTCGGTGATCGATAGAGAAGTCCAGGGAATCTCAGAGGCGATGCGAGCAGACACGTTTGGAAGAGTCCCGTTCGGCATGCTTTCTCGAGGCGTCAGCGGACTCAGGGGCAGATGTCTCATCGTCAACATGCCCGGCTCCCCGAAGGCTGTGGCGGAGGGATTTGACGTAGTTGGACCAGTATTGGTTCATGCCGTGGAGATCGCGAGTGGATACTTCGGTCGTCACGACTGAAATCCGCCTATCCTCAGCGACCCCTCGGGAGTTGCCTAACGGCAGCGATTGAGACCAGAATGTGTATTCAACCCTGATACCCACACGAAATCCACCTGAAGACCACCGGTCGTGCCTACGATCGAGATGCTGGCGGAGTGAGAGAGAACGCATCCGATGTTCTATGTCGTAGCCATCCTCATCGCAGGCCTTTGGGCTGCTTTTCTGTTGCCGTCCTTCCTGGACCATCGCAGCCGTGCCCCGAAGACCACAACAAGGGATTTTGCGCGAACCAAACAGCTCCTGGGTCAGGTGGCCGCCGCCCAACCGGACGGAGAAGCGTATGTCCGGCACCATGCTCAGGTGAAACGGCAGCGGATGCTCATCGGGCTTGCAGCAGGGGCGCTCTTGACGCTGGTCGTGGCGACCATGATGAGTTCGGTTGCATGGTTGTGGCTCACGATCGCCATTGATATCACACTTGCCGGGTACGTCACACTTCTGCTGTACCTGAAGCAGCAGAAATCCGTGCCGAGAGCCGCGGTTGTCGCCATCGGATCGGCACAACCTGTCGTTGCTCCTGCCGTTCTCACGGCGGTTCCTGCATACGAAGAGACCCAAACGGTCCGCGTCATTGCCGGTTAGTTGATGGCTGCTCACCTCGACCTGTCCTCCATTGAATCCGAGGTTCGCAACGAACTCGATACGAAGTATGCGGCCAGGGAGATCTCGCTCAGGAACAGCCGCCCGATCATCCGAAACTCGGCGAACGCAATCCGTGCACTTCACAGAGGCGAGCCAGAGGTTGCGCGCAAGCTCATGGATGAAGTGAAAGGTCTGATCGCTGAGGCCGAGGCCGGACTCGAGGGCCACTGGGATATCTATCACGCTGGTTTCTTCTACGACGCGGTCAAGGAGTACGCAGAGGCGGAACTCACGGCTGCGCTTCTTGCCCGCGAGGCCCTTCCGTCTCCGACGGATCTCGGTATCCATGCTGTTCCGTACCTCAAGGGCCTCGGGGAGGCAGTTGGCGAGCAGCGTCGGAGATTGCTTGATCAGCTCCGTAAGGGTGATCTCAAAGGCGCCGAAGCCACGTTCGAGGACATGGAGGTCGTGCACGACCTGCTCACATCACTCGACTACCCCGATGGCATGACCTCCGGCCTGAGACGCACCACAGACGTTGCTCGGTCGCTCATCGAACGATCCCGAGCGGATCTCACGACCACGATCGTCCAGGAGCGGCTGAGAAGCCGCCTCGATGGGGAGAACTAGTCGATCGCGTCGGTTTCGACCTGGAATGGGCGGAGACCAGCTAATCCGTTTTTGCCAGTTGACAGATGGTGTAGAAAACAGGTAAACTAGAACCGACCGGTCAGTCGGTCGGTGAAAGAGATGACACAGGACACCACACAGACACTCACCAGATCAGAGGCCACTTCGGCCAGGATCATCGCAGCGGCCAGGCCGTTGTTCGTCGCCAAGAACTACGCAGATGTGACCACGGACATGATCGCAGGCGCTGCGGGGGTGACCAAGGGTGGTCTCTATCACCACTTCCCGAGCAAAGAGAGCCTCTATGTGTCGATGATGCTCGACGACTTCGAACGCAAACACCAGCTGTTCAAACAGTCAGTGGCTTCCCCCGGCACATGCCGCGAGCGCCTCGCTTCGCTGACAAGAGACTTTCTCGAGTTGCCAGAGGAAGAACGCCAGCTCGCCCGCCTCGTCCGTCGCGACATCAACATCTTCACGGGGGATGATCGTGACCGCCTCGTTCGAGCGTATCAGCTAGCCCTGCCAGAACAGATCGAAGCGATCATCCGTGATGGAATCAAAGATGGTGAACTGGCGCCGGGTGACCCGCGAATCTTGTCGTGGTCGTTCGTGGCTCTGGTAGAGGTTGTAGTCAGCCAGTACGCCTACGAAGTACTCGGAGACACGTCCTTGCGACTCGATCACGTTCTCGATCTGTTCTTCGATGGAGCAGCTCCCAAACCCACTGGAGGGACACAATGACGTTGACGGCCACACGGGTTTTCGCCGAATGGCGAGACAAATCGCTCGACGATGCACTCGCTGAGTGCAGGGACGCGGTCGAATCTCCCGATTTCGAGACGGTGCAGCGTTGGCGAGACGAGGGTGGGAAGGTCGTTGGTCATTTCCAGGTGTACTTCCCTGAGGAGATCATTCACGCGGCCGGCATGCTCCCGTTCAAGGTGCGTGGTGCACCGATGGAGCCGAACCTGGCAGACTCCCATTTCGGCTCATATCTGTGCTCGATTCTCAAGACGTCGTTGGAGATGGCGCTGAGCGATCAGGTACCGATGGAGATGTTCGTGTCCCATCCGATCTGCGATGCGGCCAGGAACCTCGCGGCGATCTGGGGCCGCAACACGGACTATCCGTCACAGATCCTGTATCTCCCACAGAATCCGAACTCCTCAGGCAGCGCCGACTATCTCGAACACGAGTACAACAGGATCAAGAGGGTCACCGAGGAAGTTGCAGACGTTGAGATCACGGAAGAGGCTCTCCGCGAATCGATAACGGTCTTCAACGAGAACCGGAGGCTCATTCGTGAGTTGTACGACATCAAGGCGAACACGCCATGGCTTGTCGCCGCCGAGGATGCGTACGCACTGGTTGCCCTCGCTGGGATGATCCCTCGCGAAGAGCACAACGAGCTTCTCGCGACACTCATCCCACTGATCAAGAAACGCGATCTCAAGCGCGAGGACCGCATCCGAGTGGTGTTCGAGGGTGGATTCTGTGAGCAGCCGCCCTTCGATCTCATCCGGATGCTCGGGCGAACGTGTTACCTCGTTGATGACGACTTCATGATCGGTTTGCGTTACCTCACATCCGATGTTCCGACGGATGGCTCTCCGCTCAGACAGCTTGCTGAGTCGTACCTCGAGCGTTCCTCATACAGCCCCGTACAGCATGATCTCCGCAAACGGAAAGAAGACATGCTCATCGAGCGAATCCGAGGTGCGAACGCGGACGCGGCGATCCTCTCCGCGGCCAAGATGTGTGAACCGGGCCTCGAGGAACAGGTCGCCTACACCCACGCCCTCGATGACGAGGGAATTGCCTATTTCGTCAGTGAATTCGAGGAGAACATGAGTTCCTTCGATCAGCTCGAGCTGCAGGTCGAGACGTTCGTCGAGAACCTGCTCTTCCAATGAAGCGCATCATCGCCACGAGGAGACAGATATGACCACGCTCGAAGACACACAGGAACTCGTGGGGCGCGGGAATCGCGAGGGTGCTGCCCTGTTCAGGGACTGGTTCACCGATCTCGACGCCACAGCAAAGTCCGGTGGGCTCTCCGCCTACGTCTTCGTCATGGGGAGTATCAACGAGATACTCAAGACGTTCGATCTGCCCGTCGTGTTCCCCGAGATCAACTCGCTCCAGACAGCCGTGCGCAGGGTTGCTCACGAGTATCTCGAGGAGGCGGAGGACTACGGGTACTCGCCCGATATCTGCGGTTATGTGAAAGCGGACGTCGGGACCCAGCTCCGCGGCGGCGAGCATCCAATGGCGCAGATCCCGAAACCAGGCATCACGGTGCTCACCAACGCATGCAACACCTACATCAAGTGGGCCGAGATATGGGAACGTATGTATGAGATACCGATGTTCACCATCGACATTCCCGGCACGCGCGAAGCAGGCACCCAGACGTGGAAGGGTGACAGCGACTTCGAGGGCGACCGCAAGTACGTCGAGGTGCAGCTGAGAGAGTTGATCACGCTGTGTGAGGAGGTCACGGGCAAAGACTTCGACATCGACAAGTTCCGTGAGGTGCTTGGTCACGCCAACACGATGAGTCGTTCGTGGAATCGCGTTCTCGAGCTCAACGAAGCGAAACCGTCTCTCTTCAACGCGCTGACCGATGGCACGATATACCTCGGGGTTGCGAACGGGTTGAGAGGCACTGAGGTCGGAGCCCGCTACTTCGAACGACTCGTTGAGGAGATGGAGTACAAAGCTGCCAACGGAATCGGCCAGACCATCGAGGAGAAGTACCGCCTTCTCTTCGTGGGTGTGCCGTGTTACCCCATCTTCCGCCGGTTCAACGAGCTCTTCACCGACTGGGGAGGCACATTCGTCAACTCGACGTACCTCTGGTTCGCATCCGGTGGCACCAATCGGGGATTTGAGTACGAACTCGCCGACCCGCTTGCGAGTTTTGCAGAGGGTGTCCTCGTAAACGTCAGGGACGCGATGGATTCCATGTTTCACCAGGATGTGGTCCTCAAAGACATGGCGAAGGACTTCGATGTCGACGGCATCGTCTACCACCCGATCAAGAGCTGTCGAACGGTTTCGACCGGGCTCGCCGACGGCAGAAAGCACATGACCGATGCGCTTGGCATCCCAAGCCTGTTCATGGAGTCAGACATGATGGACCGCAGAGTTGTCTCAGAGGCCCAGATGAAGAACCGTGTCGATGCCTTCTTTGAGGGCCTCGCATCCCGCCGCCAGCAAGCCCTGGCCGACCCAAAGGTGAGGTGATCACAGTGTCATATGCAGCAGGAGTCGACGTTGGCTCCACCCAGACAAAGGCAATCATCATCGACGAGAACCGTGTGATCGTTGGTCGCTCGCTTCTCGACACTGGCGCCAATGTGATCAAAGCAGCCGAATCGTCCTATTTCGCCGCTCTCAAGCAGGGTGGCATCGACGAGGAAGAAGTCGAGTACATCATCGGGACTGGTTACGGCCGGTACAGGGTGACGTTCGGGAACAGCCAGGTGACGGAGATCAGCTGCCACGGACGGGGTGCCGTGCATCTGTTTCCAGAGACGAGAACCGTGGTTGACATGGGGGGTCAGGACACGAAGGCGATCTCGGTCAACGCGAAGGGCGAGATCACGGACTTTTGCATGAACGACAAATGTGCTGCTGGCACGGGTCGTTTCCTCGGAGCTGCCGCGGCGGCGCTCGACATCCCGATTGACGATCTTGGTCCCGTCTCCCTTCAGAGCACCAAGCCGATCAAGATCAGCACCACATGCACTGTGTTCGCTGAGTCAGAGGTCCTCGCGTGGATCGGCAAGGGCAAGAAGATCGAGGACATCCTCTGGGGTGTCCACAAGTCCATCGCCTCCCGATCGGCCGGGTTGATGCGACGAGTCGGCATCAACGACGAGATCACCTTCACAGGCGGTGTGACGCGAAATGTTGGAATGGTCAAAGCGCTCGAGGAGCGCATCGAGAAGCCCCTGAACATAAGCGATGACTGCCACTACATGGGTGCGCTCGGCGCGGCCCTGTTCGCCCTCGACAACGTGAAGGCCGGGCGAACGCCAGTTGCCAGCACAGCGGAGGTGACGTCGTGATCATCACAGCAGGATTGGACGTCGGATCGACCTACACCAAGGCGGTCATCCAGAGAGAAGATGGTGAGATTCTTGGCAAGGCGTTCGGGCCGACGGGATTCCGTCTCCGAGAGGTGGCACGCACGATGTACGACGAGGCACTCGAGAGTGCAGATGTCGACGAGAAGGACGTTGACTATGTGATCGCCACGGGTGCGGGACGTCACCAGGTCGACTTCAAGGATCTCCACGTGACGGACCTCACCGCAAGCGCACGAGGCGCCAATCTCCTGTTCCCCGGCACCCGCACGATCCTCGACATCGGTGGCCAGACGATGAAGGCGAGCAGGGTGGATGAATCTGCTCAGGTCGAGTCGTTCAGGCTCAACGA
This sequence comes from Acidimicrobiia bacterium, assembly GCA_036985855.1. Lineage (GTDB taxonomy): Bacteria > Actinomycetota > Acidimicrobiia > Spongiisociales > UBA5794 > B3-G11. The sequence continues at coordinate 19,931 of BTQL01000018.1, forward strand.
CAAGTGTGCTGCCGGCACGGGTGCCTTCCTCGAGAAGACGGCGCGGTACATGGGCTACAGCACCGAGGAGATCGGTGCGCTGATGACCACGTCGAAGGACCCCGTTCCGATCTCGGGTGTGTGTGCTGTCTTCGCAGAATCAGAGGTTATCAACCATCTCTCGATCGGAACATCACCCGCCGACATCATGCAGGGCGCCATCGAGTCGCTCACAGGTCGCTCTGTGCAACTCATGAAGCGCGTCAGGGCTGAACCCGAATTCACCCTCATCGGAGGGATCCTCAGGTTCGAGACGATGGCTCGCTCCGTCAGCCAGGTGCTCGAGGCCGAGGTCAACGTACCTGAGGGAGAGATGGTCCAGTACGTGTCCGCATTGGGCTGCGCGATCCTGGCCCGTCGACGGTTGGAGATACTCCGTGCCGAATCCGATCTCGGGGCGGCGGTACCAGCGTGAAACTGACCGAGGAAACCGAGCCTGTCTACTGCTCAGAGGGCATCCAGATCCTGCGGGCTCCGGTTCTCGCTGCCGAAGGGTGGGAGAGGCGCACCGTCACCGATCCGCAGCGAATCGACGAACTGGTGGATGCCTATACGGATCTGGGTTTCGACACGATGACGACGGGACTCGACCCGTCGAGCTTCGGAGAGGCATGTACGACCTGCGCCGTTACCGCCTGCGCGACCTATGTCGCTCTGTTCACCCGAAAATCCTCGGCGGGTTGAAGGATCAAGCGTTCTTCCATACAGGCGGCCGCTTCTCGATGAACGCCCTGATACCTTCTACGCCGTCGTGGGTGTCGAGTAATTCGTCGATGTAGAGGCTCTCTGCGTGGTCGAGCCGTTTTTCGAGCGCAGCACGCTGTGGTTCCCTGATCGCTCTGGTTGCCATCCGAAGTGACAGAGCGGACCGGGGAACGAAGTACGTCTGTACGAATGAGTCGATCGCATCATCGAGATCCCCTTGGTCGGCAACCACGTTGACAATGCCCTTGGCCATCGCCTCCTCCGACGTGAGAGCGCGTCCCGTGAGCAGGAGATCCTCGGCGACTCTTCCGGTGAGCAGAGCGGTCGCTACAGGGGGAAGGACTCCGAGCTGGATCTCAGGACTGGCGAATTGCGCGGCTTCATCTGCAATCACGATGCCACAGGCGAGGACGAGCTCGAGCCCACCTCCCAGACAGCTTCCCTGGACTCCAACAACTGTCGGGTAGGGGAACGCGACAAGGGAGCGGATCACTGCCCCAAGAGCAGCGATCATCTCCGGGGCCTTTTCGGGCAGATGTTCCTCGACACTCGCGCCAAACGAGAAGTGCTTGCCTGCACCGCGAAGAACGAGAACCCTGCCGTCGTGGGCCACGGCCGCGGATTCGATGGCCTTGAGAAGCTGGCCACACAGGGCGATGTCGATGACATTTCCCGGGGCCTTGTCGATCGTGATCGTGTGGACCGCCCCGTCGGCCGAGACTTCGTGATCGACCCAACTCTCGGTCATTCGTCTTCCTTGTATTGAGGTGATACTGCCTCGATGAGGTCGTCGCCCCACGTTTCGCCTTGAGCGAGCCTCCGTCTCAGGTCGATGAAGTCGACCTCTCTTCCGACCTCCCTGGAACCCCGGTGGAAAGCCTGGAAGCCGGCCTTTGCCTCAGTCATCATGTTGAGCGATAGCCATGCCCTGTTCGATTCCTTGTTCTTGTCCCAATGCTCGAGTTTCTTCTTGCGAACAGACTCTGTCGTTTTCAGCGTGCAATCCGGCATGGTGTAGAGGATCTTGGTGAGCATGGCGTCGACGCCGGCGTCGAGCATCGAGAAGTCTGTGGTTCCAGACTTGAGCACGGCCTTGGCGGCGACGAGATCCTCACCCTCCTTCGGCTTCCCGTGGGCGATCTTCCCCCATTCGTCCAGGTAGCGGTCCGTGACGACGAGAGGATTGGGTATGAATGCCCCGTCCACCTTCAGCACGGGAAAGATGTCGTTGACGAGGCCGAGACGCAGTGCCTGATGAGCGCTCCATGGCTCGCAGAGCACACAACTCGCCATGGCTTCGCCCCACCCGACGTACAGATCGAGGAAATCGGTAGAACCTCCGTCGGGTGCCGAGCCGTGTTTCGGCCCTGCTTGGCCGAATCTGGCCAGGTCAGACGCAAGCGTGAAGTCACATGCCATCCCGATCTCCTGGCCGCCCCCGATGCGCATGCCGTTGACCCTGTTGATCACGGGTTTGTCACACGCGAGTATCCCTGAGACCATGTCGTTGAATAGACGCATGTACTGGCGATACTCGCCAGGCCGACCTGCGTAGTACTCCGAGTACTCCTCGGTGTTTCCTCCGGTACAGAATGACCGATCGCCGGTCCCGGTGAAAACAACGGCCACCGCGGCTCGATCAACCGAGGCGCGGCGGAAGGCCAGGATGACCTCCTTGACCGACTCGGTCGTGTAGGAGTTGAGCTGCTCGGGATTGTTCAGCGCGATCCACACGGCGTGCAGCCCATCAACCGCCGCGCCCGAATTGTCGAGTACGGGCCGCTCCTCATAGAGAATCTCGGAATACTCGTGGTCGGGAACGAGATCGTGGTTTACAAACTCCACAGTGCTCCACCTTTCATGGGATGAGGATCGTTCGTCTGGCGTCGCTACGCCGGTGTGCTTCTTCGAGAACTTGTTCGATGTCGGCCATCGGGATCTTGCGTATGAATGGACCGAGGGCGACCTTTCCCGACGTCACGAGTCCGATTGCCTCAGGGTATCGCTCCGGTGGACAACCCCAGCTTCCGAAGGCTGTGGCATCGAACGCCATCAGGTTCGACAGCCTGATGGTCACCTTCTCCATGGTGAATCCGACCACTGCAAGGGTGGCTGCGGGACCAAGCATGCCGTACGCGGTCTCCTGACCCGTCGCAGTACCGGAACATTCGAAGATCTTCCAGCCGGTACGGGGCATTCCGAGAGACTTCGCGTGCTCTCGAACGCTGTCACGAACATCTCGAGCCGAGAGGTCTCGCGCATTGACGGTCGCTGCTGCGCCATGATCACGGAGAAGGGAGAGGCGATCTTCGTCGATATCAACCGCCACGACGATGGCTCCGCTCGCCGCGGCGATCTGGACCGCATAAGTACCGACGCCGCCTGCTCCGACCACGACGACGAAGTCTCCATGCGAAACTTCGGCGCGCCTGACGGCTTGGAGCGGTGTTGTCACTGCGTCGGCGATAACGGACAGGTCTGCGAGTTCGTACTGATCCGGTAGGTTCTCAATTGTGGATAGTCCGGTCGTCGGAACTGTCACATGCGTGGCGAAACCGCCGTCGAGATCGTTCCCCGGCATCTTCTGACGGGCACAAACGTTGCCTCTGCCCGCATTACAGAGATCACAGTCTCCACACGGGATGACTGCAGGGACGAGGACGGCCCTCCCCACCCACTCCTCAGCACCCATGCCTGCATCCACAACCCGACCACTGATCTCATGGCCAAGTACAAGGGGGAGTTGCGCGCGTGTCTTCACCGTGCCGTCAATGAATCCGAGATCGGTATGGCACAGGCCACATCCTGCGACCTCGATGAGAACCTCATCCGCCTCAGGCGGTCGACCGGCTTGCTCGATCCGCTCGAGTGGTTGGCCCGGTTTCACCAGTCGCCATGCGTATCGGTCGCTGCGCTGTTCCATCAATGCTCCCATCGCGCTCCAGCAGGCTTTTCCTGACCCGTCGCCCACTGAAGCTCCCGGAGTTGCTCATCGAAATCCTCATCAGGGGTTGGTAGGGATGATAGTTGTTCCCTGCCATCGGGAGGACCCGACACGTATCGGCTGACACCAAACGTACTCAGTGCGCAGGCCGGTGCTGCCGGCGCCAACGGCGTGCCGGCTACTCGGTCGTAGACCGGGCACCGAGCCACTGAATCTGGTCGCCGAGATTCGGACATCGGGACGAGATCCCGCTCCCGTGAGATCGACTGATGCATGGGTCGTCGGAAGATCTGTCAGCCAAGCTCCTGAAGGGCACGCTTCACGAATACCGGGATCATGCGCTTCCGATAGCGTGAGGTGAGATCGGTGTTGTTGAAAGGTCTGGCGAGTTTCCTTGCAGCTTCGGCTGCCTCAGCGATCGATTCGTCGTTGTACGTGCGACCAACCAGGGCGTGCTCGGCTGTGGGAACCCGCAGAGGGGCAGAGGCGACCGCACCGAGGACGATACGAGCCTCCGTACAGATGTTGGTCTCATCGAGCCGGATCGCAGCGGCCACTCCCAGGATGGGAAAGTCGATACTTCCGCGACGTCGCAGTTTGTGATAGGTGGCTCGTACCCCGGTGTGGGATCCGAATGCCACCTCGGTGAGGATCTCGTCCGGGGCCTTTGCGAGGTGCGCCATGCCATCGTTCCGGTACAGCTGCTCGACGGGAATTGAGCGCTGCCCTTCGGAACCGATGAGCTGCACCTCGGCGCCAAATGCCACCATGACTGGAGCGAGGTCGGAGCTGCTCACGGCCCAGCAGTCCTTCTTCGCCGGGGCGACCCAGCACATCTCTCCTCCGGCTTTGAGGCACGGTTCGGCCGCCTGGCGCCAGGTATCGGGGACGTTCAGCCAGTCGCAACGCGTATCGACGCAGAGGTTTCCTCCGACCGTACCCTGGTTGCGGATCTGCGGTGAAGCGACTGTACCGGCCGCCTCCCGAATAGCTATCGGAAGTCGCGAGTCTCCGGCGATCGTCGCCAGCGTCGTGAGTGCGCCGATCCGGACGGTTCCACTGTCATCGACACGAACCCTCGCTAGATCCGGGACGCGACGAAGAGAGACGATTGTTCGGGCGGCCGGGTATTGGCGGCGCTTGAGATTCGGAACGAGGTCGCTGCCACCGGCGGCGAGCAGCGCGCCGTCCTCGGCGAGCAGCGCGATTGCCTGCTCGAGCGTTGATGGTGCCTCGTGACGCAAGGGCGGAAGTCGCAGCATCAGACGGTTACCGTCTCCGGTGGTGGATCGACTCGCTGTGGTGATCGGAAGGTGTAGTTTGGAAGGTCCGTCGGCCCGTAACGACCATCTCCACCCCTTTCCAGGTCGTCAAGAGCTGCGAGAACCTTTTCGGGTCGGACAGGGATCTCGTCAATCCGGATACCGAGGGCGTCGTGGACAGCGTTCACGACCGCAGGGATGACCGGGAGGAGCGGACCTTGGCCTACCTCCTTTGCGCCGAAGGGACCCTCCGCGTCGATGGACTCGACGATGATCGACTCCACCTGGGGCATTTCGAGAACGGTCGGGATCTTGTAGTCCAGCAGCGACGGGCCGCTGTGCAATGCGCCCCGGAAGGCCTGTTCCTCCATGAGGACCTCCCCCAGGGCCATGTGAACGCTGCCCTCGATCTGGCCTCGAACGAGCAGCGGGTTGATGGCCCGGCCGACATCGTGGGCGAGCCACACTCTCTCCACCGATACGTGTCCCGTTTCGCGATCGCAGTCAACCTCAGCGACGCATGCCGAGTACGAATAGGCCGGCGAGGGGCCAACACCGGCACCTCTGTAGTCCCCTTTGATGTCCTTTGGCGGCTTGTACGTCCCGGTCGTCACGAGAAGGCCCCATTTGGCCTCCGCGATGCGCACGGCCTCTGCCCACGGAATCTCGCGATCACCTGCGAGCACAACGCCCCTACCGAGCGACACTACGTCAGGGTCGAGGTTGAGTTCGTCTGCCACGGCCGTGAGAACGAGGTCGGCCAGCTTGAGAGCTGCGTCGAGGGCTGCGTTGCCTGCCATGAACGTCACCCGGCTCGAGTACGACCCGAGGTCGACAGGGGTGAGGTCGGTGTCGGCGGTGACGAGAACCAGTTCCGAGGGGTTGAGCCCGAGGGTCTCGCCGACGACTGTCGCGAGCATGGTCGTTGACCCCTGTCCGCAGTCGGCCGCCATCGAATAGACCGTGACGCCACCACCCCTGTCGACTTTGAGCATCACCTCGGATTGGGGCATGTCGTTGAAGTAGATGGGCAGCCCTGCGCCGGACATGTAGGCGCCGACCGCGAACCCAAGTCCTCGTCCCCCTGGGAGGTTGCGATACCTGTCCTGGAACCCGGATGTCTCGACAACTCGATCGATGCATTCGGAGAGCCCGCAGCTCGTGATGCGAAGGTGGTTCACCGTCGATGTGAATGGCTCGACAAGGTTCCGCTTTCGGATCGTTATCGGGTCGAGACCGAGTTCCTCTGCGGCTTTGTCGAGGTGCACCTCGAGAGCGAAGCGGGGTTGGGGGGTGCCGTGGCCTCGCTTCGGCCCGCAGGCCGGTTTGTTCGTGAATACCCGCACGCCTTGGAATCGGTAGGCGGGGATGCGATAGGTGACCGTTTGGAGTTGGCCTGTGTACAGTAGAGAAGCCGCTCCGTAACTGCCGTACGCACCGCCGTCGAGGAACGTCTTGAACGACATCGCGGTTATCGCGCCATCGCTGATGAAGCCGGTTTTCACCCACATGAGTACCGGATGCCTGCCTCTGTGGGCGTAGAAGACCTCTTCCCTGGTGAGCACGATCTTGACCGGACGCCCCGTGATCCGAGCCATCTGGGCGGTAACGAGTTCGTGAGAGAAGACGTCTGTCTTTGCTCCAAAGCCGCCACCTGTGGGGTTGGCTGTGACCCGTATGCGACCCTCCGGCATCTCGAGCACGCTGGCGAGGATGCGATGGAGGTAGTGGGGGACCTGTGTGGCTGAGAACACGTGAAGCCGCCCGTCCTCTTCGACGACGGCGACCGCGCCGTGGGTTTCGAGCGCCGCGTGGTTGTTGCCCTGATAGAAAAAGACGTCCTCCCTGATGTGGTCGGCAGCTTCGAAGCCCGCGTCGACATCGCCGAACTCGAGCGACATCTCCCGATCGCGGTTGTTGCGGGGTGGCTCTCGGTGAATGGGTTCGTCCGTGACCTTGACGGCCTCCGTGATGGTGGTAACGACCGGGAGGGGCTCATATGCGACCTCGATGAGGTCGATGGCCCGTTGAGCTATGTCTGGATCGTCTGCGGCAACCGCCGCTACGGCGTCACCGACGTGGCGAACCTTGTCGATCGCAAGGGCGTGTTCATCCTGGCTCACCGGGAGCAAACCGAACGGCACAGGCAGGTCCGTGCCGGTGAGAACGACGTGCACACCGGGGAGTGCCTCGGCAGCGGAGGTATCGATCGAGACGATCCTCGCGTGTGCCTGGGTGGATCGGAGGATCTTCCCGTGGAGCATCCCTGGGAACGAGAGGTCGTCGACGTACCGGGTCATGCCGGTTGCCTGGGCGAGGGAATCGACCCTGGGGGCAGCCTTTCCGACGATTCCGTGATGAGGGTCGATGGTCATCGATTCGTCTCCGCGACGGAAGCGATGGCCCTGACGATGGCAAGGTATCCGGTGCACCGGCACATATTGCCTGCGATCGCTTCCTCGATGGCCTCATCGGTCGGGTCGGGGTCCCTGTCGAGCAGCGCTTTGGCTGTGAGAATCATCGCGGGTGTGCAGTAACCACATTGCGCCGCACCGTATTCGCCGAAGGCGCGTTGAAGAGGATGGGGCTGGGCGATCGAGCCGATGCCCTCGATGGTGACGATCTCAGCGTCGGTGACGTCAACGGTCAGCGTCAGACAGGACAGGATCGGTGTCCCATCCACGAGAACCGTGCAGGCCCCACATTCCCCGAGCTCGCAGCCGTGTTTCGTTCCGGTGAGGTCGAGATCCTCACGAACGGTCTCGAGCAGAGTGCGATGGGGAGCCACGAAGAGGTGTCTGGTCGTGCCGTTCACCGTCAGTATCACCGGTTCCATCGTCTCTCTCAGTGGGGTTGAGCTATCGTAGCGCACACGCTTGGCCGCTCGGCTGGGAGAAACCGTTGTCTTCAGGCGGTGGCCGGGATCTGCACGTACTCGAATTCGACCGGCTGACCGCCGATGCCTTTCTGGGGCGGAGCGATCCACGAGGCGAACTCACCGGGCGTCGTCACCTGTTGCATGAGTTCCTCGATGAACGTCTTGTCATCGTTCGTTGGCAGGTAGTCGCTGCGGTGGGTTTCCCACGTCGCGGTCTCGACGACATCCCCCAGCGGGGTGACATCGATACCGGCGAACTCGCCGATATCGCGGTGGAACGCAATGTGGGGAAGTCTCAGTTCGAAGTCGACTCCGGCGTCGGCGATGTAGCGGTTCCACCGCCGCACACCGGCCATGCAATCCTCGACGTAGTCGTCGCGGAGCCGAGCGTTGAGTGCGTTGAGGGCTGGCACGTCGATCTGGCGGAACTCGCCGTCGACGTATTTGGTCACCGGGTATGTGGCTTCGAGGAGCTGATGATCGTCATCGATGGCCGTTTCGTGGTATCGGCCCTTCAACGCCGCGTGGAAGGCGTTCGCCGCGTTCGTCGACTCCTCCGATCCGAAGAGGTCGAGGGTGAGAGAGAAGTGGAGATTGAGCTTCTTCTGAATGAGCGGCAGGTCGATGACACCGAGGGATCGTATGCGCTCGACGTCGTAGGGGTCCTCGATATCTGCCTCTCGCATCGCCTCGGAGGAGGCCTTGACGATGCGGCCGACCCCCGTGGCGCCGACGAACATGTGGTGTGCCTCCTCGGCCAGCATGAAACGGCACGTGCGCGACAGTGGATCGAAGCCGGATTGAGCGAGCGCCTCGAGCTGCATCTTCCCGTCTCTGTCGGTGAAGTAGGTGAACAGGAAGAACGACAACCAGTCGGGTGTCTCTTCGTTGAAGGCGCCGAGCATGCGGGGACGGTCGGCATCGCCGGATCGGCGGCGAAGCAACTCTTCGGCCTCCTCACGGCCGTCCCTACCGAAGTATCGCTGGAGTAGGTACACCATCGCCCACAGGTGTCTGCCCTCCTCGACGTTCACCTGGAAGAGGTTTCGCATGTCGTAGAACGACGGGGCGGTGCGACCGAGGAACCGCTGCTGTTCGACGGACGCCGGCTCAGTGTCGCCCTGAATGACGATGAGGCGTCGCAGCATCGCGCGGTATGCCCCCGGAACCTCCTGCCAGGCGGGTTCCCCTTTGTGCTCACCGAAGGGGATCGTACGCCCCGGTTCTGGCGGGGCGAGCAGGATCCCCCAGCGGTACTCGGGCATCTTGACATAGTCGAACCGGGCCCAGCCGTCACGCTCCACACTCACCGCGGTGCGCAGCCATACGTCTGCCTCTTGAAACGGGGTCTCGTCGATGAACCCGCTCGGTCCCATGTCGACCCACCATTCGAGATATTTGGGATACCATCGTTCCAGCGCTCGCAGGAGCTTCGGGTCGTCGGCAAGCCCGACGTTGTTCGGCATCAGCGTTGAGTAGTCGACGGTGTCGGTGGTCATGATCAGATCCTCTTCAGGTTCGTTTGCGGTTGAAGTCGGGTCGGAGTCCCGTCCCATAACGTTGTAATGCGCCATCGGGTCCCGAAGCGTTTGGTCGGGTGAATATCCAGTTCTGCCATGCGGTGAGCCTGCCGAAGATCTTCGTCTCGAGTGTCTCAGGTCCGGGAAAGCGGAGGTTCGCTTCCATTCCGGTGAGGGCGTCCGGGGAGAACGATGCCCGTTCCTCGAGGGCGATGCGCAACTCGTCGCTCCAATCGATGTCGTCGTAGGCGAAGGTGACGAGTTCGGCGTCGAAAGCCTCAAGGGCATCGAGGTCCTTGGAAATGAGAGCTTCTGCCCGTTTCTCTGCATCTTTTCTTCCCCAGAAGCGGGTTGCGAGCCGCGTGAAGTGGTTATCCATGGTCAGTGGCCCGAGGTTCATGGCCGTGAGACGGAGCTTCGGTTCCGGGAGGTCGGATCCTTCAAAGGTTCCCTCGAGCATGTAACAACGGTCGGCGGCGAAGGCGAGCTCGGCGAGGCTGCCAACGAAGCAGCTGCCCGGCTCGACGAGGGTGAACGTTGTTCGGGATGTCACGTCGAGGCGCCGCAGTGTTCGCTTGATGTACAGAACGATCTCCCGCACCGCCCAATGGTCGATGTTCTCCAGAAGGAAGGCGTCGTGTGCGGCCGCGATATCAAGATCGCCTTCGGTCTTCAACAACCACGTGCCTATCTCTCGTTCGTTGGTTCGCAGGTGCAAGATTGCATCGTCGAGTGAACGTGTCATCTCCAATGGCCAGAACTCGACGCCGGCTGCGACCACATCGGAGACGGCAGCCGGTGGATTCTCGGTCGGACCGTCGATGACGATCGTTGCTGTGCCGAGGTCTCGGTCGAGTTCGATCCGGAGCGAGGAGTAGGTGATGGTCGACTCGGTGATCTCGCGCTGGAGCGGCGTCAGTTCGATGCCGGGCCCTGTCGATGGCCGGTCGCTCGTTTCCGCCATCTCCGCCAGGCGTTGATCGACAGCCTCGGTAAACCGGGAGGTCGGAATCGTCTCATCGACGAGGCGCCATTCAACGGCCTTTCGGCCTTTGATTCCTTCCTCGACGGTGGAGAACACGTCGGCGAGGTCGCGGCGCACGAATCGTTTGTCGACGAGGCGCGTGAGGCCCCCGGTTCCCGGCACCACACCGAGCAGCGGGACCTCCGGAAGGGCGACCGACGCGGCGCCGTCATCGACGAGGATGATGTGGTCGGTTGCGAGCGCCAGTTCATATCCACCACCGGCAGCGCTGCCGTTGATCGCGGCGAGGTAGCGTTGCCCCGAGTTGATGCTCGCGTCCTCGACGCCGTTGCGCGTCTCGTTCGTGAACTTGCAGAAGTTCACCTTCTCCGGGTGGGTGGACTTTCCGAGCATCTTTATGTTGGCTCCGGCGCAGAAGATTCGCTCTTTGAGGGACTCGATCACTACAACTTTCACTTCGGGGTGTTCGAACCGAACGCGCTGCACCGCGTCGTAGAGTTCGATGTCGACGCCGAGATCGTAGGAGTTCATTTTCAGCTCCCATGGGCCGAGCCCCCCGGCTTCGTCGACGTCCATACCAAGACGGGCGACCTGCCCTTCAATGGTCAATTGCCAATGCTGGTAGCGGTCCGGGTGCGTGCGGAAATCGACGTTCATTCCGCGATCGTACCAGAGGTCAAATCCGGCGCTGTCGACCAGACAAGCGTGCTGAGCCTGGGCCGCAGCCGGGGGAGCACTGCTACGGTGGTCGTGGCACCCGAGCATGCAGGGCGAACGGAGGCAGGGATCGTGATCGACCACACCGTAACCGTGACGGCGGAGGAGCTGACCTTCGCCTCGACGTTCAACGTCGCAGTGCCGTTCATCGATCGGCACATCGCAGAGGGACGGGTCGGGAAGGTCGCCATTCGGACGAACCAGGGTCAAGACGTCACGTACGGGGACCTGGTGGACGGAGTGAACAGGGCGGGGAACGCCATGGCAGGCCTGGGTCTCACCCGCGGGGATCGGGTGCTCATGGTGGTCAAGGACGATCCGGTCTTCTACTACGTCTTCTGGGGAGCCATCAAGGCCGGATTCATCCCAGTGCCGCTCAATACGTTGCTGCGCGCAAAAGACTACGAGTTCGTCATCGCCGACTCCGAGGCGACTGTGGTCATTTGGTCCCCTGAATACGACGAGGAGATGGTCCCCGCTCTGGATGCCGTCACCCCGGGTCCGGCCCATCGAATCCGCACCGAAGGGGAGGGTGTAACGGTTCGGTCACTCCTGGGGGAAGCGTCTCCCGACCTCGAGCCTGTCGCCACTACCGCGCTCGACGACTGCTTCTGGCTGTACTCGTCCGGGTCAACAGGCAACCCGAAAGGTGCGATCCACCGTCACCGTGACATGGTGGTCACCTCGCAGCGATACGGCGTCGAGACGCTCGGTGCCAGAGAAGACGATGTCTTCTTTTCCGCCGCAAAACTGTTCTTCGCGTACGGCCTCGGGAATGGCATGACGTTCCCGCTGTGGGTGGGTGGCACCGCGGTCCTCTTCGACGGCCGGCCCACCCCCGAGACAACGTTCGACGTCATCGGTCGATACAGGCCAACACTCTATTTCGGCGTGCCGACGCTGTACGCGGCACAGCTGGCCGGGTACGACGAGCTGGAGCCCGATACGTCGTCGTTGCGGTTGTGCGTCTCTGCGGGGGAGGCGCTGCCTTCCGACATTCTGCGACGGTGGAAGGAGCGCACCGGTCTCGACATCCTCGACGGCATCGGATCGACGGAACTTCTGCACATCTTCATCTCCAACCTGCCGGGAGACATCCGCCCCGGGGCTACCGGCAAGCCGGTCCCCGGTTACGAGGCCCGGATCGTAGACGAGGACGGAAACGATGTTCCTGTTGGAGAGTCCGGGCGTCTGCTCGACCGCGGCCATTCGGCGGCCAGGGCGTACTGGAACAATCCTGAGAAGACCGCTGCGACGATGTACGGCGATGACTGGCTCGACACCGGTGACACCTACGTACGCGATGAGGATGGATACTTCTACTACCAGGGCCGCAGCGACGACATGATGAAGGTGGGCGGGATCTGGACGTCCCCGTTCGAGATAGAGGCCAAACTCATGGAACATCCGCTCGTCCTCGAGGCGGCGATCATCGGTCGCAATGACGATGCCGATCTGGTGAAACCCGCAGCGGTGGTCGTCCTGACCGATGCCTCCGCCGCAAGTGATGATCTGAAAACGGAGCTACAGGTTCTATGCAGGGAGGGCCTTGCTCCCTACAAGTACCCTCGCTGGATCGAGTTCGTCGACGACCTGCCGAAGACCGCGACCGGCAAGATCCAGCGGTTCAAACTTCGCAGATGACGAAGTCCCCGGAAGCGTATACCCCTACCAGGCTCGCAGGCTCGCAGACCCCCCTCCCTCGCTGCACTCGCTTGTCCCCCCTGAAGTGAGGACCGTCGTGTCGATTCGATCCCCGGCTTGCATGATTCGAGGCCGGTGATGCAAACTGGTGTAGTGCATATCACGTTCTTCGACCATGAGATCGAGACGCTTCCCAGAGAGCGACTTCGCGCGCTTCAGGAGACGAAGCTCGCCTCGGTCGTGGCAGGCACCTACGGCAGCAATCGTTTTATCACCGAGAAATTCGATGCCGCGGGGGCCGCACCTGAAGACGTGCGCACGCTCGAGGATCTCGTCGGTTTGCCGTTCAGCACGAAGGCCGAACTCATGGAGGCGCAGACCGAGGGGCTATTCAGCACCAATTGCACGTTCCTCGAATCGGCCTACACGAGGATTCACCAGACATCGGGAACCACGGGCCCGCCTCTCCGGGTCTTCGACACAGCGGAGAGCTGGGATTGGTGGGGGCGCTGTTGGGGATTCGTGCTCGCAGGAGCCGGCCTCACTGCTGAAGACCGGCTCTTCATACCTTTCTCCTTCGGTCCTTTCATCGGATTCTGGGCGGCTCTTGGAGGTTCAGAAAAGGTCGAAGCCTTGATGATCCCCGGCGGTGGCCGCACATCGTCACAGCGGCTCCGACTCATGGCCGAGATGGGAGCCACCGCGATGGCTTGCACGCCGACGTATGCGTTGCGGTTGGCTGAAGTCGCGAGGGAAGAGGGTTTCGATCTGTCGACGATCCCGATGCGGATCACCGTGCACGCCGGGGAACCCGGTGCCAGCGTTCCGGCTACGAAGGCCCGGATCGAAGAGGAGTGGGGAGCAAAGTGCTATGACCACGCGGGAGCTTCGGAGGTTGGGGCTCACAGTTTCGAGTGCCAGGCCCAACCAGGTGGGACACACGCCATCGACAGCGAGTTCATCGTTGAAGTGGTCGATCCCGCCACAGGACAAGCGGTTCCGGCCGGTGATGAAGGAGAGCTGGTCATCACGAACCTGGGTCGAGTCGGATTTCCCGTCATCCGATATCGCACCGGTGATGTCGTACGTCTCGACAACGCTCCGTGCCCGTGTGGGCGGACCTTCACACGTTTCGACGGAGGGGTCATCGGGAGGGCCGACGACATGGTCGTCGTCCGTGGTGTCAATATCTACCCCGCCGCTGTGGAGAACCTACTGCGGCGTCACGACGCGGTCGACGAGTTCCGGGTCACGATCACCCAGCTTCGGGAGATGGCGGCGATGTTCATCGAGGTCGAGTGCCGTGACGGTGCCGATGCTGAGGAAACGGTCCGCGCCGTTGGAAGAACCTTCGAATCCTCGCTCGGGTTGCGGCCGGAGGTCGCCACGGTGCCGAGGGGCACACTCCCCCGCTTCGAATTGAAAGCGCAGCGCTTCTTCGTCACCTGAAGACCCGGCCCGATAGGTCGCTTTGTGGATGCCACCGCAGAATTCTTCGGCGACCCCCCACATCGGCAGAGGGTGGTCGCTATGGTGATACTCACTTACCGGCCGGTCTCTTCGGGGCAGCCGGGAATGGATACGGGGCCGCGCGGTCACGTCGAAACAACGTTCATCGAAGCACGGAGGACATCGATCATGAAAAGGTCCTGGCTCATAAAACTGACCATGGTGGTGGCATTGGCGCTTGTGTTCAGCGCATGCAGCAGCACCGACGACTCCACCGGCACTACCGCTGGTGCGGCGAAAACGACCACTACCGCTGGTGCAGCGGAGACGACCACTACCGCTGCTGCAGCGGAGACGACCACCACTGCCCCGGCCAGTACCGAGCCGATCAAGATCGGCCTCCTCACTTCGCTGACCGCGACATTCGCCCCCTGGGGTGTATCGGTTCGCGACGGGATGCGGCTTGCTGTGCAAGAGATCAATGCGGCCGGAGGCGTGACTGGACGACAGCTCGAACTGCTCGAACGCGACGACCAGTCGAACCCTGAGGAAGGGGCGAGCGGTCTCGAACGGCTCATCGAAGATGGTGCCGTCGCAGTCGGCGGCGTGATCTCGAGTTCTGTGGGTCTGTCGACGGCTCGTATCGCTGAAGAGTTGGCCGTTCCGCTGTTCCTCGTCAAGGCCGGCTCGGACGCCATCCTCACGACGGACAGCCGCTATACATTCCGCACCTGCCTGCCTGCCGCGCCCATGATTGCCGGTCCGATCGCCCAGTTTGCCAAGATCAACGGGATCACGAAGGTCGGCGCGATCGTTGCGGACTACGCGTGGGGGCAAGCCGTGAAATCGGCTCTCGAGGCAGAATTCGCAGGCGTTGAGGGGGTCGAGCTACAGATCGAGGTCGCTCCGGTCCCGGAGAAAGACTTCGCGGCTTACCTCAGGCGGCTCGACGATTTCGGCACCGAGATCATCGTCGCCACCGGCCACCCGCCGGGAGGGGTGTCCATCACGAAACAGTCCGCCGACTTCGGGATGGATCTCGAGGTCACCGGATCATGGAACCCCTTGGGGCTGATCGTCGGCGCGGCCGGAGAGCAAGCGTTCGATCGATACGCCGACTTCGCCTGCGTCGACTATGACAGCCAGGGATATCAGGATCTCGCTCGCACGTACCTCGCGTTCTCCGACAACACGTTCATGGAGGATGACGCTGTTGCCGGATATGGCATCGTCTATGCGATCGCCGAGGCGGTCGGCGAGGTCGGCGACGACCCCGTGGCCGTGGCCGAGTACATGCACGCCAACACGTTCGACATTCCCGGGTACTCATTCCCGTTGAGTTGGACGGAGTGGGGCGAGATTGCAGCTGCGCAGCCGACGTTCGTGGTGATCCGCGAGCAAGAGCCGCCCGAAGGTGTCAGTCCAGGGGCCAACTGGTATCCAGAGCTCCTCGTACTGTCGGATCCGCTCGAGCCGTACGTTCCTTAGTCAAGAGGGTGGCACTTCTCGAGATCGACGATGTGCACAAGCACTTCGGCGGCCTCCCGGCCGTTGACGGGGTGACGCTGGGGGTCGACGATGGCGAGATTCTCGCGATCGTCGGCCCGAACGGCGCGGGGAAGAGCACCCTGCTCAAGTCGATTATCGGACTGTTGAAACCGACGAGTGGTGCGATCAGGATCGAGAACATCGACATCGCCAAGATGTCAACACATCGGATTCGTCAGTCGGGCGTTGCGATGGTGCTGCAGACTCCTCGGGTCTTCCCGTCTCTCACTGTGGAAGAGAACGTGATGGTTGGAGCCATGTTCGGAAAGAAGGCGGAGCGGTTGCCGGAGTCCGCGGCGTACGAAGAGGCCGGTGCGATGCTCGACTTCGTGGGGCTGTCGGACAAGAGCAAGTCCGCGATCGACCAGTTGAATCTGCACGAACAACGCTACGTCGATTTCGCCAGAGCGCTGGCTGGCCGGCCGAAACTTCTCCTGCTCGATGAGGTGATGGCCGGCTTGAACGACACGGAGACTCGTTCCTCGATCGAAATGGTCCGAACCGCACGAGACCGCCTGGGCGTCACGGTCATCTGGGTCGAACATGTGATGAAGGCGGTGATGGACCTGGCCGAGCGCGTTGCAGTGCTGAATTTCGGGAAGCTTCTCGCCGACGGGGATCCGGAGACGGTGATGCGTGACCCGGCTGTGATCGAGGCATATATAGGGAGGGAGACGTTGCCGGATGCTTGAGGTGTCCCAGCTCTCGGCGGGGTACGACTCCAAAGCCGTCGTTCTCGGTG
>BTQL01000019.1:0-36192 GCA_036985855.1 Acidimicrobiia bacterium
ACCTCGGCGAGGGTGTGTTCGCAACGATCGATGAAGCGGTCGACGCTGCCAGCGCCGCGTTCGGGGTCTACCGCTCGGTGGGCCTCGATGCCAGGAAGGGACTCATCGAAGCGGTCAGGGCGACGATGCGCAAAGAGAACGAGCGGCTCGCGTACATGGCTCGCCAGGAAACGGGCATCGGCCGTGCGGATGACAAGGTCCTCAAGAACGCGCTCGTGATCGAACGAACACCAGGCCCTGAGGATCTCGAACCGCACGTCGTAACAGGCGACCGCGGAATGATGGTCACCGAATACGCCCCGTACGGCGTCATCGGCGCGATCACGCCGACCACGAATCCAACGTCGACGATCATCAACAACGCCATTGCGATGCTGTCCGCCGGCAACACGGTCACATTCAATGTGCACCCGAGTGCCAAAGCCGTGTCGATCGAGAATGTGAAGCTCATCAACCGTGCGATCGGCGGTGCCGGCGGTCCTGCGAATCTCGTTACATGCATTGCGGTGCCAACCCTCGACTCGGCACAGGCCCTCATGGCGCACCCCGATGTTCCTGTTCTGCTCGTGACCGGCGGACCCGCTGTCGTCAAGGCAGCGCTCAGAACCCCCAAAAAGGCGATCGCTGCAGGGCCGGGGAACCCACCTGCCGTCGTCGACCAGACCGCCGATATATCCAAGGCAGCCAAAGACATCGTCAACGGTGCATCGTTCGACAACAACATCATCTGTGTTGATGAGAAAACGACGATCGTCGTCGACACGGTTGCGGACCGGCTCGTGCAGCACATGTCGGCCGTCGGCGCCTACAGGCTCAAGGAGCACGAACTCAAACGTCTTGAGCGAGTCATATTCAAGGAGATGGGACCTCCGAACAAACCAGGGGTGATCAACCAGGAGTTCATAGGCAAGGACGCCTCGGTGATCCTCAACGAGATCGGTGTTACGCCTCCCGAGGAGACGAGGCTTGTGCTCGCAGAGGTACCAAAGGAGCACAACCTCGTGTGGACCGAGCAGATGATGCCCGTGATGCCCATTGTCAGGGTCAAGGATGTTGACACCGCGATCGAGCTCGCCGTTCGATCTGAGCACGGTTTCAGACACACGGCATCGATCCATTCGACGAACGTGGACGTCATCACGAAGATGGCGAGGGCCATGAACTGCTCGATCTTCGTTGCGAATGGTTCGAACGTGGCAGGGCTCGGTTACGACGGGGAGGGATATACGTCATTCTCGATCGCGAGCCCGACGGGCGAAGGCCTGACAAGACCGAGAACTTTCTCTCGTGTGAGGCGAGTCACGGTGGTTGGAGCGTTGAACATTGTCTGAAGAACGATCACCTGCGATTGCGCTCTGGGAGTTCGCATCCATCGTCGAGGGTGTGAACGTTGCAGATGCGATCGCAAAGGGGTCTCCGATCGACCTGCTCTATACCGGCACGACACACCCCGGAAAATACGTCGTCCTCGTGGCAGGAGACACTGCATCGGTCGATGTCGCAACGAATATCGTTGAACACATCGACGTTGATCCCATCGGTCATGTGTTCCTTCCCGATGTTGCAGGGTCTGTCGCCGATGCCATGGTCAGCCGTGACACTGCGGCTCCAACTGAATCGGAAGCTATCGGTCTGGTTGAAACCGAAACGATCGCTTCAGGCGTCGACGCTGCCGATGCTGCAGTGAAGGCAGCCGATGTGTCACTGTCGGCCCTGGTGATGGCCGACGGCATCAACGGCAAGGCATACTTCGTGGTTGAAGGTGTCGTCGGGCAGGTCGATGCTGCCGTGGAAGCCGGTGTCGAGCGCGCAGGGAGCCACGTGGTTGCGTCGGTCGTTATCCCACAGCTGACGGACGAACTCCGCGCTGATCTTGCTGCGTCTGCCCGGTTCCTCGACAGGGTTCGTGCCCACCGATCGGATTCCTGATGCAACTCGGCCGAGTGCGCGGCACCGTAGTTTGCACGGTCAAGGACCCAGGCCTGGTCGGAATGAAACTGCTGATTGTGCAACCGCTCGACGAGCACCAGAAGGCGCAGGGGGAGTGTGTCGTTGCAGCCGACGCAGTGCTTCAGGCCGGTGTGGGCGACCTGATCTATTTCGTTGCGTCGAGAGAAGCAGCCGAAGCCATGGAACCGCGATTCGTGCCTATCGATCATGCGATCGTCGGCATCGTCGATGCCGTCGAGATCCGACCATGAAGGTCGGCAGGGTCATCGGCAACGTCGTCTCGACGGTCAATCACGAGTTTTTCGACGGCGAGCGCCTGTTGATTGTGAGACTCATCGACAAGGGCAAGGACACCGGCACCTATCTGATCTGCACCGATGTCGTCGGCGCAGGCGCAGATGAGACCGTTCTCGTTCTCGATGAGGGCAGCTCCGCCCGCAAGATCTATGACATCGACACAGGCCCGATCCGGACCGTCGTCGTCGGCATCGTCGATGACATCCACGAAGCGACAGGTGACACGCAATACGGCTGATCATCGGTAGCCTCACCGCCATGTTGATCCGTCGAATCCTCATACTCCTTGTTGCTTTCGGAGTCCTCGCGGCGGCCTGTGGTGGGGGCTCGATTTCGGCAGACAACTGTGACGATCTCGCAGACGAGACGATGCAGCTGTTCCAGAATCTCATCGATGACGTCGACTCAGAATTCGAGGACATGTCGGTCGAAGAATTCATCGCAACCGGTGGCGATCTTCCATCGATCGATCGATTCAAAGAGGATGCGGTCACCATCGACGAGCTCGCAGCGGAGCTTGGCTGCACCCAGAGCGAGATCGCGGCAGCCGTTCAGCAGCGTCTCGGCGACCTCACCGCTGAATCGGATCTAGGCCGTTTCCTCATCGACTCCATCCGGTCCGGCGGTTTGTAACATCCGGCTATCGGCCAAGATAGATCCATGGAACACCTCGTCTTTCCGTCGGCTGACCATCTCGCTACCGCCGCGGCAGCTTTCATCGCGAACGAGATCGCAACCAGTGACCAGGTTCTTCTCGGATTGGCCGGAGGGTCAACGCCGATGGCGACGTACCGCAGGCTTGCCGCGATGCCGATCGACTGGAACGGTGTGACGAGCTGGATGACAGACGAACGTTGGGTGTCCCCACGCGACGCCGATTCGAATCAAGCGATGGTGAGAGAGTCGCTCGATACGATCGGCCGTATTCGGTTTCTTGCCCCGAACACCCGTCTGAGGTATCCGACCGCAGCGGCGCGGCGAATGACTCGATCGATGGGGTGTCTGATGAACCGTCGTCCGAGCCGATCCGTCACCCTGCTCGGGATGGGGGACGATGGTCATACCGCTTCGCTTTTTCCCGGCACACGTGCGCTGTCGATTGAGGGAGCCGTCTACGTTGCCAACTGGGTCCCGCACCTCGACACGTGGCGTCTCACCGCCTCTCTCAGTATGCTGGCGGCTTCCGATGTCGTGCTGTTCCTGGTGGTGGGGGAGAACAAGGCGGAGGTCGTTGCCCAGATCGCAGCCGGTGATGATTACCCGGCTGGTGGCGTGAAGGCGGGCGAACGGGTGCTGTGGATGCTCGACGAGGGCGCCGCCAGCCTGCTGTAGCTCTTCCTAGGCCGATGGTGGGATGTACCTGCCTGATACGACACGACCCTTGACGGTGCGGAGCTCCCAGACACTGCCCTTCTCCCACTCCATGGGTCCGACCATCGGGACCTGTTCTGCGAACAAGTGGCCGATGAAGTCTGCGATGACATCACCGTGGGTACACAGGACGGCTGACTCCTCCTGGAGGTCCGCGATGAGGCCGACGAGGCGGTGTGGATGGCTGCCTTCGGCAAGTGCCGTCTCCGGCTCGATCGGGATTCCGAGGCGTTTCGAGAACGGCTTGACCGTTGATAGACATCTCTCGAAGCTTGACGATCCGATCCTGGTTATCGGATGGGCCATCAGTAGATCTCGAATCGCTCTCCGTTGTCGTTTTCCCCTCTTGTCGAGTTTTCGAGACGGGTCATCCGGATCGTCATCATCTCCCGTCCCCGCCGATGCGTGCCGGACGAGGTAGACCATGCCGGCAGACTTTGCGAGGTACATGTCGTTTGCCCTGTCGAGCACCTCCCTGTCGTTGCGGTAGTTCAGCTTCCTGGTCGCTCTCTTGTGCGACAGCCAAATGATCTCGTCGACTTCGGAGTTCGGCTTAAACTTCCCTTTTTTCACTTCGGTGAGCCACCAGCGAACGACCTTCGCGTTCTCTGCTTTGGTGAGGTAACCGATCGACCCGACGAGTCGTGGTTTCTTGCCGACGATGCCTGTTTCTTCCTTGAGTTCCCTCAATGCTGCATGGAGGAAGGTTTCACCTCTGTCGACCTTCCCCTTCGGAAGAGACCAGTCGTCGTATCTGGGACGGTGGACAAGGAGGTATCGAGGCTTGCCTGCCTTGGTGGTTCGCGCCACAACACAGCCTGCGGCCCAGATGGATTCCTTCGGGGGAGGTTCGACGGTCGTCACGAGCTTGGAAGTCATCCCCGATTGCGGTCGAGTTCGACGACTTTGCGTAGCCTTCGTGAGTGCCGCTCCTCGCCGGAGAACTCGGCAGCGAGAAAGGCATCCACGATCTCTACGGCTGTGTTGATACCGATGACACGACCTCCGATCGCTAGGACATTCATGTCGTCGTGTTCGACAGCCTGGTGTGCTGTGTAGTAGTCATGGACAACGGCAGAGCGGACGCCTGTGATCTTGTTCGCGGCGATTGAACCGCCTGCACCTGAACCGCAGACGAAGATGCCCTTGTCGGCATCGCCGGCGACCACTGCCCGGCCAACCGCTGCTGCGTAGTCAGGGTAATCGACGGGCACTTCGGAGTCTGTTCCTAGATCCACGACAAGATGGTTCTCTCGCTCGAGATGGCTGACGAGCTGCTGCTTGAGTTCGAATCCTGCGTGATCTGATCCGATTGCCACACGCACACTGACTCCCACGGGACGACTGCGCGGCAGGCTAGCGACTTTCCCGTGTTCTCTGGGCCACAGACCGGACCCAGTGCGGTGGAGAACCCTGGGTACGGGTTTACTCTCCTGGGATGCGCAGGATGCTCGTTGGAATGGTGCTTTTTGCCACGGCGTGCTCGAGCGGACCTGCGGCACCAGCCGTGGCGGCGACCGAGACGACATGCAACGATCTGTTCTGTGTCGATGTGCCTCAGGGCTGGGTGGCCGAGATCGGCGGGACCTATCTGTCGTTCAACCACGAACTGGACCCGAGTCACACGCTCTTGACGGTCGGCATTGCGGACATGGAGGCAATCGTGGACGCCGCCGGGGGTACCTGGCCTGTGTCGCCAGAGCAGACAACTCGAGCCTTCTGGTCGCTTCTCGAAGAAGCTGATGCAGGCAGGTTCGAGCGGTCGACCCGACTTGTCGGCGGAGCGATCAAGAGCTGGGGTACCGACGCAGACGGCGAGATGTGGTACTTGTTGTATCCGGTTGACGGTTCACGAGCGATCGGAATCGAGATGCGTGCGCCCAACGACTCGTGGGAATCGCACGCCGATATCGTGTTCAACAGCCTCAGAATCCCGTGACTCCCCGTTCTTGCGTAACTGGCGTCCTCCAGGAGGACGCCAGTTACGCAAGAACAAATGGTGTTCGGCGTAGGCTTTCCCTGATGTCAGACTCTTTTCTTGTTCGTGGTGGCACCAGGTTGTCGGGAAGCATCGCTGTGGGTGGTGCGAAGAACGCCGCGCTGAAACACATGGTCGCCTCGTTGCTTGCGCCCGGAACGCACCGGCTCGAGAACGTCCCAAACATCGTTGACGTCGAGATCATGGGGAAGGTCCTGCGACATGTTGGGGCGGGTTGCGTCCGATCAGGGACGTGCTTGACGGTCGATGTTCCAGAGGATCCCGTTCCCGAAGCACCCCTTGATCTCGTCAGACAGATGCGAGCTTCGATTCTCGTCCTCGGTGCGCTGCTCGCAAGAACAGGGGAAGCACGAGTGGCCCTGCCTGGTGGTGATGACTTTGGGTCGCGCCCGATCGACTTCCATGTGAAGGGTCTCGAGGCGATGGGGGCAACCTTCGATCTGAACCATGGCGTGCTGTATGCATCTGCGCCGGACGGTCTTGTCGGCACGGAGGTGTTCCTCGAGTTTCCTTCGGTCGGAGCCACAGAGAATCTCTTGCTCGCGGCCGTCTTGGCGAACGGCATGACCACCATTGGAAATGCCGCGAGGGAACCCGAGCTCGTCGACCTCGCCGAGTATCTGATCGCCATGGGAGCCAAGATCGACGGCGCAGGAACGTCAACCATCGAAATCCACGGTGTTGGTGCACTGGAACCGACATCCCACGTAACGGTGCCCGATCGGCTTGAAGCAGGCACGTATCTCGCTGCTGGGGCGATGACCGCCGGTACGGTGACGGTCACGGGCTGCAAACCCGAGCACTTGAGGATGGAGCTCCAGAAGCTCGAATCGATCGGTTGTGAGATCGCAACGACCGAATCATCCGTGAGCCTCGTCGGCCCGGAACGCCCAACGGCGGTCGACGTTGCCACACTGCCGTATCCAGGTTTCCACACGGACATGCACCCTCAGATGGTGACACTTCTGTCGATAGCCGAAGGTACGTCACTCGTTACCGAGAACATCTATTCGGGTCGGTTCAGATATCTCGGTGAATTGAACCGGATGGGAGCAGATATCCATGCCGACGGCCAACACGTCGTGGTCCGGGGTGTTGACCGTCTCTCAGGCTGTGAAGTCGACGGTTGTGACATTCGAGCCGGTGCGGCACTCTCGATCGCAGCGATGCGAGCTGATGGCGAGACGCTGATCAGGGACGCACAACATATCGACCGCGGATATGACGATTGGGTTCCGAAGTTGCGGTCCCTTGGAGCGGACATCGAGCGGGTATGAGACGTTCTCTGCTCGTGGCAATCATGACCCTTGTTCTGGTTGCCGGTTTGGCTCTGCCCGCAGCTGCGGTCGATCCAACCCAAGAGGTGGTTTCGATCGAACTCGTCGGTGATCCATCGACCCGGTTCGAGGTGGGAGGCCGAAAATACGCCGGCCCGGTCCGATTCACTGCTTGGGCCGATGGGATCGCTTTCACAGAGACAGCAACGATCGAGCAATACCTGCAAGGTATCGCGGAGATGCCGTTCTCATGGCAAGCCGAAGCTCTTGCTGCCCAGGCGGTGGCAGCCCGTACGTATCTGGCTCGGCGTCTTCTCGGAGGACGCAAGGGAGATTCGGCACGGTATGCGTTCGACATCTGCGCGACGAACCGGTGCCAGACATATCGCGGTGTTCAACTTGTCGAGGGCAAGGACGGAGAGCGGTGGAAACAAGCAGTGGAGTCCACCGCTGGTGAAGTGCTGCTCTACGGTGGGCGTCCTATCGAGGCGGTGTACACCGCGAATGTCGGATCCCGATCACGAGCCAATCAGGATGTCTGGGCGAGCTCCCGAATTCCGTACCTTCAGCCGGTCGACTCGCCAGACATAGGCGTCGCTCCGTTCTCACAGTGGACCGTCGAAGTAACCGGTGAGCAGTTCGTTGCGATCCTCGCCGCGGACGGGTACGACGTGGGTGGGGAACTCAGGTCGATCGTGATCGATGACCCCGCGGAGGGTGAAGGGAGAACTTCGATCGTTGTCACATCTTCTTTGGGGAGTGACACCGTGCTTGCACCGAGTCTGAAGGGCGCCTTCAATCGCCGGGGCGAAGGCCTGTTTCCTGGAGTGCTTCCCTCTCGGCTTGGCGATGGAAAGACGTTGCCCGAACCCCTCCTGTCCTACACCTTCGAGATCACCTATGTCCACATTGATCAGGCACCGCTCGATGTGCTACTTCCTCAACAAGACCGTCAGGGCAGAGATGTGGTCACGATCGACGGTGAAGGATGGGGTCATGGCGTTGGCATGAGCCAGTGGGGTGCTCAGATAATGGCAACGAGGGGTGCGGCGTACGACGAGATCCTTTCGCACTACTACACAGGAACCGAGCCCCAGGTCGAGCCATCGGTCATCCCCGCGATTGTCGTCGTTGGTATCGACTGGGGTCGCGCTTCAATCCCTGTCACGTTGACGGGGCCCGCGAGATTGGTCGTGAATGAGGTTCCTCATGGTTCGATCCGCGCTGGTGAGTGGGTGATCAGGTCAACCCCGTTTGGAATCGATGTGGTTCCCACCGGCGCAATCGGATATGCGTCGCTCATCGGGCAGCGGAGATGGCCCCGGTAGCGGGAACAGTTCGACCTACGCGTATGTTGGAAACTGTGCCGATGGTACGGCTACCATCGCGATGAACGAGGAGCACGATGACCAACGGCACAGAAGGCAGCATCATCGAGATCGCGTCCCCCGTGCTGCGCGGTGCTCACACGGATGTCGAGATCGACACAGACACGCTGGAAGCTGCCCTGGACTACATTCGACCTGCGCTGCAAGCCGATGGTGGAGACGTTCTGCTGGACTCGATCATCGGCGGCACCGTCAACCTCAAGCTTCTGGGCGCCTGCGGTGGTTGCCCCATATCTGAAACGACCGTTACCGCCGGCATCGAACGGATCTTGATGGACCGTGTTCCGGGCGTGAGGGAAGTCCTCGCCAGTTAGTTCCAATCGAGAACGGATCGGATGGCTCAGTCTCCCTCCCAGGCATTGGGCGTCCGGCGTCTGGCATCCCTCACCCGTTAGGGTCACACTCGTGGAAGTCAACCGGCTCATCGATGCTGCTTCGAGCGGTGACACTCGCGCCCTCGGCAAGCTGTGTTCCATAATCGAACGGAGTGATGCGACGGCGCGCATCATCTCAGCCAAGCTCTATCCCTTCGGAGGTAGCGGGTGGACGACCGGCATCACCGGAGCACCGGGTGCGGGGAAATCGACACTCGTTGCCGAACTTGTTGGTGTGATGCTCGGCGAGACCGAGCGAGCAGCGATCCTCGCCGTTGACCCTTCCAGTCCTCTGACCGGCGGCGCGATCCTCGGTGACCGGGTTCGAATGGGGGCACACGCCGGAAACAGCCACATATTCATCCGATCTCTCGCCAGTCGTGGACACCTCGGCGGGATATCGACGGCCACACCCGCGATGGCTGCGTGCCTTGAGGGGCTTGGCTTCTCCGAGGTCCTCATCGAGACCGTTGGCGTCGGACAGTCCGAAGTGGAGATCGCCTCGTCTGCCGACACAGCAGTCGTGGTCGTGACCGCGGGATGGGGCGATGCCGTGCAGGCGGCAAAAGCGGGTTTCTTGGAAGTCGCCGACGTCTTCGTTGTGAACAAGGCAGACCGTGGCGGTGCCGACGCAGCTGCGGCGGACATCGGAAGCATGCTCGACGTCGGGCCGAAACGTGATTGGCGACCACCCGTCATCCAGACCATCGCCTCTGAAGGCACCGGAATCGATGATCTGTGGCAAGCCATCCGCGACCATCGCAACTTCCTCTTGGATTCCGATCAGCTCGAGGTGCGTCGCAGGCTGCGCGCTGCACACGACCTCACGATGGCCCTTCGCGCGAGCATCGACCGATCGCTCGAACCCGATGAACCCGCATCCGAGCTTCTGGACGCCATCACGACGCGCCGCACCGACCCATGGAGCGCGGCGGATCGACTCCTCCAATCGAGGTAGCCTGTCCTGAGCGAAGCCAGGAGGCATGTGGAACTCGTCGAATACTCAGTGGATGAATCTGTCGCCATAATCACGCTCAACCGTCCACCGGTCAATGCCCTCAACAGCATGTTGATCGCGAACATCGATGAGGCTGTGGCTCGGGCCGAGAGCCCCGAAGTCCGCGCCGTCGTAATCACAGGGGCGCCGCACTTCGCCGCAGGCGCCGACATCACCGGCTTCCAGAAGACATTCGAATCCGGAGGGTCGGAGCGTCAGGCCTCGGGACTCTCCGAGACGATCGCCAGACTCGCGAACCTGGAGAAACCGACGATCGCCGCGGTGAACGGGTTCGCACTCGGCGGCGGTCTCGAGCTTGCAATGGGAGCCGACTTCCGGTATCTCGCTGAGAGTGCAAAGGTCGGCCAGCCAGAGATCCTGCTCGGGATCATCCCAGGAGCTGGTGGTACGCAGCGACTCGCCCGACTCGTCGGCCCTCAGAAATGCAAAGAACTATGCATGACAGGAAGGCATGTCAGAGCAGACGAAGCCCTCGCGATTGGGATCGCGGACAAGGTTGTGCCAGATGACGAGCTTCTTGATCTCGCCATGGGCGACGCGCTCGCGTTCGCCAATGGCCCGACTCAGGCGTATGCAGCGGTGAAGAGGGCCGTATCACGCGGGTTCGATCGCTCCCTCGAAGAAGGGCTCGCCATCGAGGCCGAGCAATTCGGCAAGGCCTTCGCTTCTGAGGATGCCAGAATCGGCGTCGGTGCGTTCATTGCCAAGGAAAAGCCGGAGTTCACAGGCATCTGAGACCGCAGGCTAGGCCTTGATCGGCCTACCATTCTGGCATGATCGGTCGCCTTCCCCCATGGACGTTTCGCGTCGCGTTCGGCGTAGTAGCCGTGCTCGGGATCGCCTGGGTGGTGGCAGGTTGGATGCACTCGAACGCGATCCGCGCCGAATTCCTCATCGCCCGCCCTGTTGCCCTTGACTATCCGCTGACGGTGCAATCGAATGAAGCTGGAAGAGTTGTCGTTGACAGATCCCCAGATACCGAGCGGGAGGGCATCTGGGGACTCGAGACTGAGAAGGCCTATGCCCAGATTTCGACGATCGTGCGTATCGATGATGCAACCGTGGAACGTGGTGTCAAACCAATGGAAGGCGAATTGGTTCCCGGTGACCAGGCCCGGATGGATAGCGATGCCTATACCGGGGATCCGTTGGACGCTCACGGGATCGGTTTCGAGGAACTGCGAACCCCATCCGATATCGGCCCCCATCCTGCCTGGTTCATCGACGGGAGACGCGCAACCTGGATCGTGTTCGTCCATGGCAGGGGGAACGATCGTCTCACCGAATCGCTCAGGATCATCCCGAGTCTCGTCGAACAGGGATTCCCTATTCTGTCTATCACCTACCGCAATGACATCGGTGCGACTCCGAGTCCATCAGGCATGCGACTGTGGGGTCTGGAGGAGTGGCGAGATCTCGATGCGGCACTCTCTCTTGCCCAACGCAAAGGGGCCAGAAACTTCGCCATCGTTGGGTCCGGCTTCGGTGCAAGCATCGTTTCGACATTCCTCCAGGAATCGGAGAACATCTCGTTGGTCGGCGGCGTCATCTTCGACTCTCCGGTGCTTGACCTGGAGGGCGTTGCCAGGCGATGGGCCGCCGACCGAGGAACTCCACGAATCGTTGCCTGGCTCGGACGGCGGCTCGCGGCTGTGCGGTTTGGCGTTGACTGGGATATGTTGAATCAGCTCGAGCGGACGGAGGAGTTCGATATGAGGATCTTGTTGATGTTCGGCGCCCAGGATCCGGTGACACCTCCAGACGTGTTCACCCGGTTCGCAGGAGACCTTCCGGATCTCGTCGACATTGAACGATTCGAACAGGGCGGTCACACGGACCTCTGGAACATCGATGTCGAGCGATACGAATCCACGGTTGCTGAGTTCCTGTTGGACGTTGTGGGTTCCGAGTGACGATCTACCTCGACCACGCGGCGACCACGACGATCCGCCCTGTCGCTCTCGAAGCACTTGATGATGCGATCGCTCGGTTCGACCGTAATGCGTCCGGGCAACATGCCGAGTCCCGGCTGGCGAAGAATGCCCTCGAAGAGGCGAGAGAGCAGGCGGCGACGCTGCTCGGGACAGAGCGACCTCACGATATCGTCTTCACCGGATCGGGCACCGAGTCAGACAATCTTGCCATCATTGGAGCATCGCTTGGTGCTGAAGGGAAAGCGATCGCGGTGTCCGAGGTGGAGCACAAGGCTGTGCTGAAGGCCGCCTTCAGCCTTGAACGTTTCGGCTACACGGTCGAAAGAATTCCGGTTTCACCTGCCGGTCTCGTTGCGGTCGATCTTCCCGGCATGGCAGATCGATCGCAACTCACGGTCCTGTCCGTCATGTTGGCGAACAACGAGATCGGGACGATCCAGCCTGTCAGGGAGATCGCCGCGAATGCGCGCCTTTCGCACCCGGGAGTCGTGATCCACACAGATGCGGTCCAAGCGTTCAATTCACATGAGGTGACCCTCGCGGCAACGGGGGCGGACCTCATCTCGCTCGCTTCCCACAAGTTTGGGGGACCCAAAGGTGTTGGACTGCTTGCCATAGGACCCGGGGTTCGAATCGAACCGATCATTCACGGCGGAGGGCAGGAAGCCGGCAGACGAGCGGGCACCCACAACGTTGCAGGAATCATTGCAATGGTCACAGCCATGGAAGCCGCGGCTTCGGATCGGGATGCATTCTCCGAGCGCACATCGGCCGAACGGGCCACATTCGAGTCGGCGTTGACAGCCGGATTCCCCGGAGCCGCCGTCACAGCCGGTCGCTCCGAGCGACTCCCCCATATCAGTCATATCCGATTCCCCGGCGTTCTCGCCGAAACGCTGCTGATCAGATTGGACCAGGTCGGGATCGCTGCGGCCGCAGGGTCGGCGTGCCAGTCGGGTGCGGTAGAGCCGAGCCACGTGCTCAAAGCGATCGGTTTCACGGACGAAGCGTCGGGAGAATGCATCAGGTTCAGCTTCGGATGGGACACGCCCCAGGGTGAGGGCTGGCGAGCGGCTCGATTGGTGCTTGACGTCCTTGGAGAACTTTGATGCGAGCCCTCGTGGCGATGTCGGGGGGCGTCGACAGTTCAGTTGCCGCAGCTTTGATGCTCGAACAGGGATACGACGTCATCGGTGTGACGCTCAAGCAATGGGAAGGTCCGGACGGGTCGATGCCGACCGCCGGATGCTGTACGTTGGCAGACGCCGAGGATGCCAGGCGGGTCGCGGCACAGCTCGACGTCCCGTACTACGTGCTCGACTACGTTGATGAGTTCACCGAAGCCGTCGTCGACCCTTTTGCGTCGGGGTATCTCAACGGACTCACTCCGAACCCATGTATCGAGTGCAACCGCAGGGTTCGGTTCACGGCACTTCTGGAGCGCACGAAGGATCTCGGGTGTGACGTGCTCGTGACCGGACACTATGCCAGAGTTGTCGAACATGACGGCGTGTTCAGGCTGGGGATGGCAGCCGACGATACGAAGGATCAGTCCTATGTGCTCCACATGCTTGACCAATCCGCGCTCTCCAAGATCAGGTTGCCGGTTGGCGAGATGAGAAAGACCGAAGTTCGGGCCCGCGCCGCGCAACTCGGTCTACGGACCGCATCGAAGCCTGATTCACAGGACATCTGTTTCGTCGCGTCGGGTGATTACAGAGACTTCCTCGCCGAGCGCCACCCAGAGGTTGCCGCTCCGGGCGACGTACTTGACATGGAAGGAACCGTGGTCGGGGAACACCAGGGAACAGCGGGTTACACGATCGGTCAGCGGAGGGGCCTCGGGGTTGCCGTCGGATCAGCACGGTACGTTGTCGACATCGAGCCGACCGAACAAACGATCACCATCGGTACCTACGAAGATCTTCTCTCCGATGGATGTTTCGTGACCGAGATGAGCTTCACACACGAGGCTCCTGCAGCAGGTGACAGCGTGTCCGTGAAGGTCAGGTACCGATCGGATCCGGTCGCTGCAGACATCATCGCGGTGGGTGATCGATGGGAATTCACATTCGTCGAACCGCAGCCTCGTCCAGCTCCCGGGCAGTCCCTCGTCATGTATGACGGCGAGTTCGTCCTTGGTGGCGGGATCATCGTTGACGGCCGTCGTTCTGTCACGGCAGTCCTGTAGCGTGACGTCACGAGGAGGTTTCGTGACCGCCCAACGGCGATATCGCGAGTTGGTATCTGAGCTCCGAGAGCACAACCATCGTTATCACGTGCTCGATGCGCCCGTCATCGACGATAACGAATACGACAGGCTCTTCCGTGAACTTGTCGAGATCGAACAGAACCACCCCGAACTGGTCGATTCGGACTCCCCAACCAGCAGGGTCGGCGGTCCGGTTGATGACGCATTCTCTCCTGTCACCCACCGACAGCGCATGTTCTCGCTCGACAATGCAATGGACCGAGAGGAGCTCGAAGCGTGGAATGAGCGCCTCGTCGGTTCCCTGGGACGCTCACCTTCTGGATATTCCTGTGAGCTGAAGATCGACGGTCTTGCGGTGTCGCTCACCTATGCCGATGGCGTTCTAACGCGTGCGTCCACGAGAGGCGACGGATCGGTCGGTGAGGATGTGACGGCCAATGTGCGAACCATCAAGTCGGTCCCGCTCGTACTCCGTAGTGATGCCCCAGCGGTCATGGAGATCCGCGGCGAGATCTACCTGCCTGTGTCGGAATTCGAGGCGCTCAATGAACGACAGGCGAAAGAGGGCAAACCGCCCTATGTCAACCCGCGAAACACCGCAGCCGGTTCGGTGCGACAGAAGGACCCCAGGGTGACGGCAAGTCGCAATCTCGGCACGTGGATCTATCAGATCGGCTATATCGAAGGTGGCCCCGAACTGACAACGCACACAGAGCAGATGGCTTGGCTCCAGGACCTTGGCCTACGCGTGAACCCGGCCAATGGCACCGTCGGGACGTTCGACGAGGTGAAGGCCTATGTTGCCGACGCTACTGCCCACAGGCACGACCGTGACTACGAGACAGACGGAATCGTCGTAAAGGTCGACTCGCTTGCCGACCAGGCAGCGGTCGGGTTCACCGCCCGTTCGCCGCGATGGGCGATCGCGTACAAACTACCGCCCGAGCAGAAGACGACGCTTCTCAAGTCGATCGAGATCAACGTCGGTCGCACAGGTGCAGTGAATCCGTATGCGGTGATGGAACCGGTATTCGTTGGGGGTGTCACGGTCACGAACGCCACATTGCACAACGAGGGCGAGATCCACCGCAAGGATGTGCGACCAGGTGACACGGTCGTCGTCCGGAGGGCGGGAGACGTGATCCCTGAGGTTGTTGGGCCGGTCGTCGAACTGAGAAGGAAAGGGCTTCCCAGGTGGCACATGCCCAGGGAGTGTCCGTTCTGCGGCAACTCCATCGTACTGCCCGACGGCCAGGCGAAGGCCAGGTGCACGGGTGGATACACGTGCCCGAGCCGGCTCAGGGAGTATCTCTTTCACTTCGCTTCGAGGGGGGCCATGGACATCGAAGGTCTCGGCTACAAGACGGTGCACACCCTTCTCGAGCTCGGGCTCATAAACGATCCGGCCGATATCTACAGTCTTTCGGCCGACGACCTGGAATCCATAGAGGGGTGGGGGGAGATATCGGCAACGAATCTACTTTCTGCGATCGAGGATTCGAAGCAGCAGCCGCTGGGAAGGCTCGTGTTCGCTCTCGGCATAGACCATGTCGGCTCCACGGTTGCGAACCAGCTCGCCCGAAGGTTCGGTTCTCTCGACGCATTGCTGCTCGCGTCCGTCGACGAGATCGCCGAAATCGAAGGCATCGGGCCAGAGATCGCAGGATCCGTCCGGGCTTGGGCGGTCGACACGGACAACAAGAAACTCATTCAGCGACTGGGATCGGTGGGGGTGTCCCTCGTCGATGAACCGGCCGCAGGCACGATCCCGCAAACGCTCGAGGACGTCACGGTGGTGATAACCGGGTCTCTCGAGGGGTTCACGCGTGATTCCGCAAAGGCTGCTGTGCTCGATCGCGGCGGCAGAACCACGGGATCAGTCTCATCGAAGACAACAGCCCTGATCGCCGGTCAGAATGCAGGATCGAAACTTGCGACGGCAGAATCGCTTGGCGTGCCGGTGCTCGATGAGGACGGCTTCAGGCGGCTGCTCGCCGAGGGTCCGACGTCCCCCGACGCGGGCTAACGGGTGAAACGAGTCAATGCGGAGGACGAGCTACAGGAAGAGTCCGAAACCGATGCCTACGGCGAGCAGTGGGGGGATAGCAGCGATCCACTGTGGTGATCGGGTCCTCGCCAGCATCGGCGTGAAGAATCCGAGCGTAATGAAGACGATGGCCACGAGCGGTACGGCGTAGGGCGCCAGACTTGTCAGCACGGTCTGATCCGCCAGGAGTACCGCAGCAATAGCTGCCACGAATCCTCCAGCCATGCTCCATGCGAAAACGGTCTGGGCGTTGCTCGAGGCGCGGAGACGACGCCACAGCACGCCGGAGATCAGACCGAGCACGAGGGCAATCACGACAACGGTGAGGCTGTTCGCGTACTCGTCCGGGCTGTCGAGAGCTGTTGTTGTGAGTATCCACCCGATGACCGCGGCAGCGATCGCAGCGATAGCGCCTGCGACAAGACCGGCCACGACCGGGGGCCAGGCGTCCGGGTCATAGGTGTACTGGTTCGTCAAGAGGCGCTCCGACTACTGGATACGGAAGGTCCACACGAGCGTACCGGCATCGGTGCCGGCGGTTCCGCCGACCCATGATGCAACCACCACGTGTTCACCGGGAGTCCAACGCTCGATGACCTTTCCGGGGCCCGGCTCGAACTGGAACCGACCGGTCTCAACGATCGAGTCCACGTCCGACTCGGGAATCGTTGTGCCGTCGATGACGAATCGAACGTCGTAGTACGGCGGTACGTCGATCATCACTTTCACGGGATTGATCGCGATGTCTCCATCCTGAGGCGAATACCGATCGACCGCGGCTGGTAGCTGTTCGGGGTTACCCGAGGGGATGAACATGACCGATGCGCCGATGATCCCAAGGAGCACGACGGCAAGCACTGTGTATGTGACTCGATAACCCGTCGTGTTCATGCCGTGATGGTAGGTGAGCCGGAGAGGAACGATCAGCAACACCCTGTTCCCCGAGCGGTATTCCGGACTCACTGCGGCTCTGGGCTGCCGGGTGTGCTGTATCGGGACTACCGTTGCGGCGATGAAACTCAATCCTGTGCTCGCCGAGCTGGGAAGCTACCCGATTGCGACCATACGTCAACGGGTCTCCGACCGGATCGAGAAAGGTCTCTCTGTGATCGATTTCTCGATCGGCGACCCCAGGGAACCAACGCCTGTGTTCATCGCCGATGCGTTGCGCAACGCAGTTCCCGAGGTGTCTCAGTATCCGACGGCCGCAGGGCTTCCCGAATTGAGGGCGGCTGTCGCCCAGTACGTGGCGCGGCGGTTCGGCATCACGGTCGATCCGGCAACCCATGTGATTCCGACGAGCGGATCGAAAGAAGCGATCTTCTCAACGCCTTTCGCGTTCATCGACCGACGCGCCGAAGACGTTGTGGTGTTCCCATCACCGGGATATCCGGTGTACGAACGCGGCTCCCTGTTCGCGGGGGCTTTGGTGCATCCTGTCGTCCTCCGAGACGACTTCATCATGCGGGCCAATGATATCGATGACGAGACGTGGTCCCACGCACGACTGGTGTGGACATGCACGCCCCACAATCCGTCCGGGTCGGTATCGGAAAGAGATGATCTCACCGCGTTGTATCAGCGCTGTCGCGCTGAGGGAGCGATCCTGCTGTCGGACGAGTGTTACTCGGACACGTACGAGGACGATGTGTATCCGGATGGTCCTGCGTCGGTGCTCCAGGTCGCAGACGACGGGATCCCCGGGGCGCTCGTGTACCTGTCGCTGTCCAAACGGTCCGGTATGACCGGCTACCGATCCGGAGCGATCGTTGGCGACCCTGATGCGATAGCTGCACTCAAAGATCTGCGGTCGACCACAGGTACGGCTTCACCTGACTTCGTGCAATCTGCTGCGGTGGCTGCATGGTCCGATGACGTCCACGCACGGGATCGAAGGATGCTGTTCACCGCAAAACGACGGATCCTCGAGCGTTCGTTCGATGAATTGGGCGCAGAGATCGTCGCCTCGCGCGCAGGGCTGTATCTGTGGGTGCACGTCGGGGACGACATCGATGTTACCGACAGACTGTTGAACGCTGGCATCGTCGTCGCTCCCGGTCGATACTTCGGCGAGGGAGGCGAGGGTTTCATCCGACTTGCGCTCGCACCCACGCTGGAAGAATGTGAAGTGGCAGCGGACGCTCTCAGAAGCGCCCTCCGATAGGGGGTGGGTCCTGCCAATATGGCGGCATGAGTCGAGGCACCGCGAGCGACGACTACGCGCCACCGTCCCAGTACCTCCCGGCACGCGACGTCATCACGGAGATCGCCAAGTTCGGGCAGCATCGCATCGAGGAGCTTTCGAGTATCAAGATCCTCGTCCTGGGGATCATGGGCGGAGCGTTCATAACGGCCGGCGCGCTGTTTTCGATTCTGCTCGGTTCCGGCTTCGACACGGTCGGCGCACGCGTTCTCGTCGAAGGCATCGGGTTCTCAACGGGTTTCTTCTTCGTCATCCTCGCCGAAGCAGCGCTTTTCAGCGAAGCCAACGTTGTGATGCCCGCGGCCCTGTTCCAGGGTATCTCGCCCGCCGCCAGGGTCTTCAGATTCTGGGGTCTGGCGCTGGTGGGCAACCTGGCCGGGGCGATCATCACGGGCTGGTTGATGCAGTTCGCCCAGGTGTATTCGCCTGAGTTCGATGCGTCTCTCGCCGAGATCGTTGCCTTCAAGATGTCCTACCGAGAGATCGGAGGCGCAGAGGGCTGGTTCAAACTCATACTCTCCGGCATGCTCGCGAACTGGCTCGTAGGAATGGCGGCGTTCTTTGCCACGATGGGCAAGACGATCGTTGGCAAGTACGTTCCTGTATTGCTCGCCGTGTCTTTGTTCGTCGCCGCCGGTTTTCAGCACTCGCCGGCGAACATGGGCTATTTCTCGCTGTCGATGGCCGCGGGAGGCGATCCCGGATGGGGACCGGCTATTGCTTGGAACCTGATCCCAGCGGGAATCGGCAACATTCTCGGAGGCACGCTGCTCGTTGCGCTGCCCTTCTGGTACCTCTATGGCAGAACCAAGCGGCCGATGACGTCTGATACGTGACGCAGATCTTCCGGAACTTCTTGTCTTCGATCGCGTAGTGAAGGATGGTCTTCGAGGTGGCCGACAGGTAGTGTTCAACGCACCCCAGGCCAGGAGGATGCATGTCGAACCAGGAGCTCATCGATGCGGCGTACGCAGGGGATCTCGGACTCAACAAGGCCGTCGAAGCAGTCCAGCATACGATCGCGGAACTCGATCGCGGCACGGTCCGGGTAGCGGAGAAGACAGACGGTCAGTGGGTCGTCAAGGAATGGGTGAAACGTGCGATCTCGCTCTACTTCCGGATCACGGAGGTAGAGACCTTCGGGGTCGGACCATTCGAGTACCACGACAAGATCCCGACCAAGGTAGGGCTGAAGGCTGCAGGCGTTCGATTGGTTCCACCCGGCATGATCCGGTACGGCGCTTTTTGTGAACCAGGTGTCGTTGTCATGCCTGGTTACGTGAACATCGGTGCGTATGTCGGTTCGGGAACCATGGTCGACACATGGGCAACGGTTGGTTCGTGCGCCCAGATCGGCAGGGACGTGCATCTGAGCGGTGGGGTCGGCATCGGAGGAGTGCTCGAACCGCCCGGAGCGAGACCCGTCATCATCGAGGATGGCGCGTTCATCGGCAGTCGCAGCATCGTCGTCGAAGGAGCGATCGTCGAGCAAGGTGCGGTACTTGGCGCCAACACGACCATCACTGCATCGACACCGATCATCGACGTCACCGGTTCTGAGCCCGTCGAGACGAGAGGGCTGGTTCCCGCGAACGCAGTCGTCGTTCCCGGAACGAGGCCGAAGCTGTTTCCTGCGGGTACCTACGACCTGCAATGCGCACTCATCATCGGGAAGCGAACGGATTCAACCGACAAGAAGACATCACTCAACGATGCCCTACGCACCTTCGAGGTGCAGGTGTGACACTGCTCGACACCCTCACCACGATCGTCGGCATCCCTTCGGTGACTGGATCGGAGGAAGAACTCTGCTCGTGGATCGAGGGGAGGTTTCAACGCCGATATCCGACAGAGCGGATCGGCAAGTCGCTCATCGTCGGAAGACCGTCTGGCGGTGCCTCATTCACGACGCTCTACGGGCACACCGACACGGTACCTGTCCAGGGCGAACCGTCTGCCCGGATCGATGGCGATCGCATTGTCGGATTGGGTGTCTCAGACATGAAGGCCGGACTTGCGGTCATGATCGAGTTACTCGATTCGGGCGTCGGGGAGTCAGAAGGGTCGTTGGTCTGTGTCTTCTACGACGCGGAGGAAGGACCAGCGGCGAACAACGGACTCGAGGCCGTTCTTGATGAGGCTCGTTGGCTGATCGATGCAGAGATCTCGATCGTTCTGGAGCCGACCGACCTCGATCTCGAACTCGGATGCAACGGGGTGCTCAACGCAGACGTGATCTTCCGAGGTTCGACGGCCCACTCTGCGCGCCCCTGGCTTGGCGAGAATGCCATCACGAAGGCCGGGAACTGGCTGGCCGGGATGCATGAGAGAGAACCCGAGCTCGTCGACATCGACGGGCTCGAATACAGGGAGGTCTTCTCTGTCACGACAGCCTCAGGCGGCATCGCGAACAACATCATCCCAGGTGAACTCGTGATCAACCTGAACTATCGTTTCCCTCCGATCTACTCGATCGAACAGGCCGAGGTGCGGCTGCTCGAGGTCGCTTCGGCTTCAGACGAGGTGGTGATCACCGACAGGGCGCCGTCGGGCAAGGTCAACCTCGACAGTCTTGCGGTACAGCGTCTCGACGGACTGATCGGGCGGAAACGGTTGGCAAAACAGGGTTGGACGGATGTCGCCAGACTCACTGCACGTGGGGCGGTAGCCGTCAACTATGGCCCGGGTGAAGTTGCTCAGGCTCACCAAGTCGGTGAATCCGTCCCGATCGAGAACCTGGACGTGGCCTACGGAGTGCTTGCCAGGTTCCTGGCGGAGCCCTAGACGGTACGCGTCGCGGACGCCCGGCTTCGGCTCTCCTATCGTCTGCCGCCTACGGTATTGCGCTTGCCGTTCACCGGTTTCGCCAGGGGCTGCAGGCTCAACCGTGGCAGGAACAGCGCTACCAGCGGACCCATCCCGAAGGCGAACAGCAAGGTTCCAATCCCAACCGTTCCGCCAAGGAGCCACCCGAAGAAGAGAACCGAGATCTCGATGGATGCACGCGCTACGCCGATGTGCACACCGCGCCTTGCAAGCCCGGTCATCACACCGTCGCGCGGTCCGGGACCGAGACCCACACCGATGTAGAAACCGGAACCGACTCCTACGAGCAGAACGCCGCCTATGAGAAGAACCCATCGCTGCCATGTCGTATCCATGGATTCTGGGCCGATCCAGAGCGTCAGGTCCATCACGATGCCGATGATGAACACGTTGAGGATCGTTCCGATACCGACCCTCTCACCGAGGGGGATCCACAAGAGCAGAACCACGATTCCGGTCAATATGCTCACGGTTCCAATCGGGATCCCTGCGCGGCGGGAGATACCCTGATGGAGAACCTCCCACGGAGAGAGCCCGAGATCCGCGATGACCATCATGGCGATGCCCATGCCGAACAACACAAGTCCGAACACGAGGCGCGGTACGCGTTCGTATATCTCGGATCGTGATGGTGTCGGGAGCATCGGAGAACGATAACCGCATGGCGGAGAGTCCCACGCGCTTCGGTACCATCGCTCTCATGCCTGTGGACATCGACATCGCCAAAGTCGCCAAACTGGCCAGGCTCGCGCTCTCCGATGCGGAGCTGGAGACCTTCGGAACCGAGCTCGGCGACATCCTTGAACACGCCGAGCGCGTGCAGGCACTACCAACCGATGGGGTACCGCCGACATCCCATCCACTGCCGATGGTCAATGCTTTCCGTGAGGACAAAGCGGGGGAGTGTCTCGATCCCGATTCGTTCCTCGGCGAGGCGCCTGACACAGCAGAAGGCCAGTTTCGGGTTCCGAGGATCCTTGGCTGACATGGCAGATCTCGCCGACCTCACCCTCACCGAAGCAGGCGCAGGACTACGCGCAGGCGAATTCACGTCCAGAGACCTGCTCGAAGCCGTGACGAAACGTGCGTCGGCAACCGAAGCACACCTGCATGCATACCTGACACTCGACCACGAGGGTGCCGAACGGGCTGCCGAAGCAGCAGACGAATCATTCGCCAAGGGGGAGGACATCGGACCCGTTCAGGGCATCCCGATCGCTCTGAAGGACAACATGTGCACCCTCGGAGTCGAGACGACGGCGTCGTCGAAGATCCTCGATGGCTGGAAGCCACCGTACGACGCGACGGCGGTTGCACGGCTCAAGGAAGCCGGCGCCGTGATCACAGGCAAGACGAACCTCGATGAATTCGCCATGGGGTCCTCGACCGAGAACTCGGCGTACGGAGCGACCCGGAACCCATGGAACACGGACAGGGTCCCAGGAGGATCATCCGGTGGGTCCGCTGCGGTCGCGGCAGTCGGATCGGCCTTCGGTTCCTTCGGGTCGGACACCGGCGGATCGATCAGGCAGCCTGCCGCGCTCACAGGGGTCGTTGGCATGAAGCCGACCTATGGCATTGTGTCCCGATATGGGCTGATCGCATTCGCATCATCACTCGACCAGATCGGACCTCTTTCGCGTTCGGTGGAGGACTCGGTGTTGCTTCTCGAGACGGTGTCGGGGTTCGATCCCCGAGACGCAACGAGTATCAATGCTCCCGTGCCGAACTTCGGCGGATCACTGGACACGGGCGTGAAGGGAATGCGCATCGGCGTCGTCACAGAGTTCATGGGAGAGGGCATCGACCCGCAGATAATCTCTGCCACTCGGGCCATGGCTGACCGGCTCCAGGATGCGGGTGCAGAGGTCGTTGAGATCTCGCTCCCATCTACCGAGTACGCCCTCTCTGCCTACTACCTCATCGCTCCGGCGGAGTGTTCTTCGAACCTTGCGCGCTTCGACGGAGTTCGATACGGCTACAGGGCCGAGGTCGAAGGCACAACGGAGGACATGATGGCTCGCTCACGAGCCGAGGGATTCGGCCCCGAGGTGATACGACGGATACTCCTTGGTACCTACGCCCTCTCCGCTGGATACTACGACGCCTTTTACGGTCAGGCTCAGCGGGTACGGACTCTCGTGCGCAACGAATTCAGCGCTGCCTACGAACAGGTAGATGCTCTCGTGTCTCCGACCACACCTACGACTGCCTTCGAGATGGGGGAGAAGACAGCCGACCCGATTTCGATGTACTACTCGGATCTATGCACGATCCCGTCGAACCTCGCCGGTGATCCAGCGATCTCTGTACCGATCGGTCTTGATGACGCCGATCTTCCGATCGGGTTTCAGGTGATGGCGCCGGCCCTTGGAGAGGAAGTGATGTACCGGGTTGCTGCAGAGGTCGAACGGCTCGCAGACTTCACCGCCAGGGCATTTCTTGCGACCTCAGAGGTGATGTCACCGTGACTGTATGGGAAGCGGTCATCGGGATCGAGACCCATGTCGAACTTTCGACGATTTCGAAGATGTTCTGCTCTTGTCCCGTCGACGTCGAGGAAGAGCCGAACACGGCATGTTGTCCCGTATGTCTTGCTCTACCGGGAGCGTTGCCCGTTCCGAACGAGAAGGCCATCGAAGGCATCGTGAAGATCGGACTCGCCCTCGACTGTGAGATCAATGAATCGTCACTGTTCTACCGGAAGAACTACTTCTATCCGGATCTGCCCAAGAACTACCAGATCAGCCAGTACACCTTTCCCGTGTGCGAGCACGGCAAGCTCGATGTCGATGTCGACGGAACGACCAAGACCATTGGGATAACCCGTGTGCACATGGAAGAGGACACGGGCAAGAGCACCCATGTCGGGGACGGAGGCGGACGCATCCACGATGCGAACTACACGCTTCTCGATTTCAACAGGGCTGGCATCCCTCTTGTCGAGGTCGTCTCCGAGCCGGACATCCGCAGCGCCGAGCAGGCCAGGGCCTACGGGGCCGAGCTACAGCGCATCGTGTTGGCTCTCGGGGTTTCTGATGCGAAGCTCGAAGCCGGATCGATGCGCTTCGACGTGAATGTGTCCGTTCGCCCGATCGGTCAGGAGGAGTTCGGAACTCGCACGGAGACGAAGAACGTGAACTCGCTTCGTTCGGTACAGCGAACGATCGAATTCGAGATCGATCGCCAGATCAAAGTCCTCGAAGCCGGTGGAGAGGTGCATCTCGAAACTCGCCACTGGAACGAGGACACGGGCGTGACGACATCGATGCGCACAAAAGAAGAGTCGGAGGACTACCGCTACTTCCAGGATCCGGACCTCCTGCCTCTCGAGGTCACTGCTGGATGGCAGGATGAGATCAGGGCGAGCATCCCCGAGCTTCCGGCTGCACGCCGAGCCCGGTTCATCGACGCCGGCACTGACGTCGTTACCGCAGGCGTGCTCGTCGACGGCCCCGATCTCGGTGTTCTCTTCGAGCAGGCGCTTGCACAAGGCGCGTCCGGACGTTCTGTTGGGATCTGGCTCACGGGTGAGGTCGTGGCGTACACACGTCGCAAGGAGATATCGGTCTCACAGACTCCTCTTACGGCGGCACATCTCGTCGAGCTCACCGAAATGGTCGACGAAGGGAAACTGTCGTCGTCCGCAGCGAAAGAAGTGCTGATCTCCGTGTTGGACGGCGACGGCCCGCCTTCGGCCGTTGCTGAGGCCAGGGACCTGCTCCAGGTTTCAGACACTGGGGCGATCGAAGCAGCGATCGATCAGGTCCTGGCCGAGAACGCCGAAGCGGTCGACAAGGTTCGCTCCGGTGACATGAAGCCGTTCGGATTTCTCGTCGGCCAGGTCATGCGCCGAATGGGCGGAAGAGCGGACCCGACGATCGTGCAACAACTCCTCCGCTCCCGCACCTCCCCCTAACCCACACCCCCAAACCCAGGGTTCACGACCGCACTGAGTGCGGTCGTCAGCCCAGAGAACGAGAGCAACGGCCGCAGGTGCCCTACCGTTGCCGGGATGTCGTTCCTGTGGGATTCACTCCGAGAAGCTTTTGTCTATTTGGCCGAGTTGGGCCCCGACCTGCGCGGCATCTTCGTGCTGACTCTCGTGGTGTCGACGACCGCGACGATCCTGGCGGCAGGCATCGGCATCCCTCTCGGAGTGTGGCTCGCACAGGCACGGTTCCGAGGGCGTTGGCTCATCCTCACGATCGTGAACGTAGGAATGGGGCTCCCTCCTGTGCTTGTGGGGTTGTTCGTGCTCCTCCTGTTGTGGGGCGACGGTCCTCTTGGTGCTCTCGATCTTCTCTTTACGCCTTCGGCAATGGTGATCGTCCAGACCATCCTTGCCCTTCCCATAGCGATCGGAGTGACCCTCGGCGCCGTGTCCGGGCTTGCTCCAGCCGCGACCGAGCAGCTACGGGCACTGCGGCTTCCCTTCACAGGTAGGTTGCGGATCCTCACGAGCGAGGCACGGGTGGGTGTGCTCGCCGCGGTAGCTGCGGCATTCGGCCGCGTGATCGCCGAAGTGGGGGCTGTCCTCATCGTGGGTGGGAACATCGCAGGAGAAACGAGGGTCCTGACGACGGCGATCGTTCAAGAAACCCGTCAGGCGCGGTTCGGTGCGGCGATCGCTCTCGGAATCGTGCTCCTGGTCCTCTCCGCCGTGGTGAACGGCGGGCTCACGTGGCTCCAGACCCAGGGCAGTGAAGATGTCTGATCGATTCACGTTCACCGCGCTCACCTTCCCGACAGATGGGTCGGTGATCGATGGTGTCGACATGTCGGTCGGCGCTGATGAATCAGTTGCATTGTTCGGACCGAATGGCGGGGGAAAGTCATCCATCATGCGGGTGATCGCGGGGACCGCGCCGCGTACCGAACCTCTCGCCGAGATAGCGTATCTTCCGCAGACGCCGTACATGTTCCGCGGCACGGTCCTGTCGAATCTGGTACTCGGGCTCGATCCGGATGAATCTGATCACGCGAGGCGGCTTGCACGCGAGCTTGAAGTGGGTCGCATTCTCGGGAAGCCCTCGGATGCAGTCTCGGTCGGAGAGGCACAGCGAATCTGCCTTGCGAGGACCCTTGCCTCCAGAGCACCGCTCGTACTGCTCGACGAGCCACTTGCGCCGATCAACGCAGCGAGCCGGACTGAAATCGGTGCGATCATCAGGAAGCGAACCTCGAACCGCGCACTGCTCTGGGCAACGCACAGCCTCGATGCCGTCAGGGTGCTCGCCGACCGGCTGATCGTCCTTGACGGAGGAGTGGTGATTCAGGTGGGATCGGCCGAAGAGGTGCTTGCAGCTCCGGCCACCGAGCGAGTCGCTGAGATCCTTGGTGCAGGCTGATGCGTCGTCCGTGGATCGCGATTGTCGCACTCATGCTTCTGGTGGTTTCTGCGTGCAGCGCGATGTCCCAATCAAGAGTTGTGATCGCGGCGGGAACCACTCTTGTCGATTCGGGATTCATGGCGCGACTCGCTGCAGCGTACGCTCCGAATGATCCAGACGCGGAGCTGTCGGTGATCGGTCTGTCGTCTACCGAGGCGATCGCGCTTGCAGTAGCAGGGAATGCAGATGTGATCATTACGCACAATCGGGCCGTGCTCGACGACTACCTCGTCGAGCATCCGCGATCTGAGCGTGCCGATGCGTTCGCAAGCACATTCTTCCTGGTCTCTGACCCATCGATCGAGCTCCAGGCCGCATCGCTCGGGGATGCCCTCGTGCTCGTGCGCGTCGAGGGTCTGCCGTTCGTCAGTAGGGATGATGGGTCGGGAACCAACGCGGCTGAACTCGCTGGATGGGCATCGATCGGTGTCGACCCGTCAGCTGAAACGTGGTACATCCGAACAGGTACGGGTATGGGCGCGACACTGCAGGTGGCGGACCAGCGCCACGCGGTCACGCTTGCGGAGCAGGGCGCCTACCTGGCTACCGCGCAGGTTCTCTCGCTCGAACCGATTCCGAACACCGTCATACCGAATCGGTACGATCTCACCTTGATCGACCCGTCAGGCAATCAAGCTGCATCCTCGTTCGCAGAATGGCTCGTCTCACCCGAGGGCGCCCTGGCAATCGAGAAGGCAAACGTCGATCTGTTCGGCGTGCAGGTGTATGCCGTTCCTTAGGTACGCATCTGCATGAGCCTCATTCGGCTCCTTGTCCCGATTTCACGAGCTTCCGCAGCGATACCATAACGTTTCACCACATGGTTGAGGAGCCGGCATGAGCCGCCAGAGAGTCGTTGTTGCAGAGGCGATTTCCGACGCGGGGATTGATTGTCTCGCATCGTCCTACGAAGTGGTCGATGCGGTAGGAAAGCCGCGAGAGGAGCTCATGGCCCTCGTGCGCGGCGCAGCCGCGATCATCGTGAGATCTGCAACACAAGTCGATCGTGAGATGATCGAGGCCGCTCCGAGCCTCGCGGTTGTGGGCAGGGCGGGTATCGGTGTCGACAACATCGATCTTGATGCAGCAACCGAGCGCGGTGTGATGGTGGTCAATGCTCCGAACGCAAACACCGTCTCGGCTGCCGAACATACGATGGCACTGCTTCTCGCCCAGGCGCGGAGAATACCCGAAGCAGATCAGAGCCTGAGAGAAGGTCGGTGGGACCGAAAGAAGTTCAGCGGAATAGAGCTCCATGGCAAGACCCTTGGTGTGCTCGGTCTTGGGAAGATCGGAACGCTTGTTGCACAGCGTGCTTCGTCCTTCGGAATGCGAATCGTCGCTTGCGACCCGTACGTGTCCGCCGAGCGTGCGAAACGTCTCGGCGTCGAGATGCTGACGCTCGATGAAGTATTCGCAGTCGCAGACATGCTCACGATCCACCTGCCACGGACATCTGAGACCGAGAACCTCAT
Source organism: Acidimicrobiia bacterium (assembly GCA_036985855.1). GTDB lineage: Bacteria > Actinomycetota > Acidimicrobiia > Spongiisociales > UBA5794 > B3-G11. The sequence continues at coordinate 27,765 of BTQL01000019.1, forward strand.
CAACAAGGCATCGATCGCAAAGATGAAGGACGGTGTTCGGATCGTCAACGTCGCGCGTGGAGGCATCGTCAGCGAGGCAGATCTCGCGGAGGCGGTCCGCTGCGGCAAAGTCGGAGGTGCTGCAGTGGACGTGTTCGACACCGAACCGACAACGGACAGTCCACTGTTCGATGTACCACAGATCACGGTGACCCCCCACCTCGGAGCATCCACGAAGGAGGCCCAGGACAAGGCAGGAATCGCTGTGGCGAAAGCGGTCGCCGATGCGCTTGCGGGTGAACTCGTCCTGAGCGCGGTGAACCTCGACCTCGGCCCGAACGTGTCCCCCTCCGGCCGGCCCTTCATCAAGTTGGCCGAGCAGTTAGGAGTGCTATTTTCGGTTTTCTCGAAAGGGCTTCCTGGTCAGCTGACCGTGATCACGAAGGGGAAGCTCGCGGATGAACCCGTAAAGCCTTTTACGCTTGCGGTCCTCAAGGGGGCACTCGGTGCAACCAGTGACGTTCCCGTGTCGTACGTGAACGCTCCCCTGATGGCGCTCGAACGCGGAGTGTCCGTGATCGATGAAAGCCAGAAAGAGGTCACCGATTACCAGTCGACGATCCGAGTATCTGGGATCGTCGACGGTCAACGGAGGACGGTAGCGGGCACATACATGGAGCGTAAGGGAGCCGTGCTGATCGGCGTTGATGGTTACGCCATCGAAGTCCCGCTCACAGACCATCTACTTCTCGTCCGTAACGAGGATCAGCCGGGGTGTATAGGCCGAGTAGGGACGTATCTCGGTGACATCGGCTGCAACATCGCCGACATGGTCGTTGGTCGCGCCCCTGACGGCACGGCGGCGATGATGGGTATCGCTCTCGATGAACCGATGTCCCAGGAGCAGGCTGCGGGTCTGCTCGAACTCGAAGGGATATCTGCCGCCAGGTATATCGACTTGACTTAGAACATGGTCCCAGAAACCAGCGGTCGGCGGTTCGCATATCATGCCGTATGGACCTTGCCGGATCGACGTACCCAACCCGGCGATGGATCGTGCCTCTATCGACAACCGTGATGGTTGGGTTCGGTGTGATTCTCTACGGGTTCTCCGTCTATGCCACCGATCAGGCAGCAGGCGCTGAATTCTCGAAGACCGCTCTCTCGCTCGCATACGGAGGTTCGGTGTTCGTGGGGGGCCTACTGGCTCGTCCCGTTGGGCGGATTGCCGACACGCACGGGGTACGCGGCATCGTCGGAGCAGGCGCGGTTCTCGGTTCCGTAGGCCTCGTCGGTTTCTCGATGTCACACCAGACGTGGCAACTTGTCGCCTCCTGGTGGCTGCTCATCGGACCTGCTCAGGCGATGATCTATTACGAACCGGCATACGTAGCCATCCACCAGTGGTCCTCGGCAAAGGACCGTGCCCGAACATTGGGCACCATCACTCTCATCGGCGGACTGGCCGGCATCGTCTTCATCCCTCTGGCAGCGTGGTTGGTCGCTCTCCTCGATTGGCGATCAGCAGTCCTCTTGCTGGCGTTACTGCTGCTCACGGTCGGAGGACTGACAGCCTTGTTCGCCCTGCCTCCTCGACGCGTCGACATCGTGGCTCATGCCGAGGCGCATGTCTCGATCTCTGGCCTCCTCAGGGATCGCAGATGGCTGCTGTACACGCTGGCGTTGATGCTGATTCTCTTTTCCACTCAGGGCATCATCGCTCATCGGGTCGCTCGGTTCACCGAAGTCGGGTTCTCGCTTACAAGCGTCGCACTGTGGGCAGCAGTCGCCTCGGCTATGAGCCTGCCCGGTCGCTGGATCGCGCCCATCCTCGCCGAACGATTCGGACCGACCCGAATCCAGGCAGGCGTCGCTCTCATCGTGACGTTCAGTATCACGTTGATGGTGGACGGATCGACGTCGTGGCAGATGATCGCCCACTTCTTCCTGTTCGGGCTGGCGTTCGGGGCGCTGTTGCCGTTGCGGGCCATGGTCATGAGTGACTGGTTCTCCGGCCCAGGTTACGGAACGATCATGGGCACCCAATGGACAGGGGTCGTTCTCGTGGCCGCAACCGGACCCATTCTCGTTGGCAGCCTTCGCGACGTCACAGGTGGTTATCAGTCTTCGATAGTGGTGCTCACGGTCCTCTTCCTGGTCGCGGCCGCGGCGATCCTGATGAGCGGTCGGGTGAACCCAGCTAGAAGATGAGGGTTGCGAGCCAGCCCGCTGCCAGGCCGTAGAGACCCGCCACGACGTCGTCCATGGTGATGCCAACGGCGCCGGGGAGTTTCTCGGCTTGGGGAACGCCGGGGAGAACCTTGAAGATATCGGCCAGTCGGGCTACGACGACGGCGAAGAGCCAGGGCCATCCGGCCAGGCCGATCACGGCTACGAACGTGCCTGCCATCTCGTCGATCACGATCCATCCCGGATCTGCGTGTTCCTCGGCGAAGGGTCTTGCTGACCACAGGGAGAGGACGAGGAATACGGCAAACACCGCGATGTGCCACCACCACGGCCTCTGCCACCACAGCAGTCCGAGACCTGCAGCGAGTACGGCACCGAATGTGCCTGCGCCGTTGTCCGAACCCCACAGCTTGGACGGGATGAGCCCGACACCGAAACCAGATGCGATGAAGCGGTGCATAGGCATAGACGGTAGACCCAAGACAGCAGACAGTCAGGATTCTCATCGTCGGTCGTCTCCCGGAGTACCGTCTACTGTCTATCACCTACGGTCTATACAGGGGAGATTTCATGCGCCCGGACCAGCTCGGGGACTTTCGGGTTCCCTCAGATGCGTTCCTGCACCCTGACGGCGTACGGGTGGTGTTCGTCGTCACACAGATGGACCTCGAAGAGGACGAATACGTTCGCCGGCTCTGGTTGTGGGATGGGGAAACCTCGCGACAGCTGACTTCCGGAAAAGCCGACACTTCGCCGCGATGGTCCCCGGATGGCGAGACTCTTGCGTTTCTGCGCAAGGGGCCGGGGGACGAGGACCTCCCACAGGTAGCGCTCCTTCGGATCGGTGTGGGAGAGGCCGAGGTGGTGACCGATTTCGCCGTTGGAGTCACCGGCCTCGAGTGGTCACCCGACGGCACCAGGTTGGCCCTCGTCGTAGCCGAGTTCATCGACGGTTTCGATGACGAGGAGGAGCGCAAACGTGCGCCTCGCAGGATCAAGGACCCTTCCTTCAGGTTCGACAACAAGGGATGGACCTACAACAAGCGGTCCCACATCTGGATCCATGACATTGCAACGGGCGAATCCATCCAGATCACCGAAGGTGACTATGACGAGGTCGGGCCAATGTGGAGCCCGGACGCCTCGACGATCACCTACCGTTCAGCCGCTCACGACCAACGTTGGACGCGCCCGTTCAGCCAGGTGTTCACCGTTCGTGCCGATGGTCGCAATCGGGACGCCGTCACGCAGTTGGGGAACTGGTTGTGGTCCGGCTACAGCCCCGAAGGGGCCCTCCATGTTGTCGGTCGCGAAACCGACGCATTCACTCTCGACCCAAACCCATTCCAGCGAGTCGAGCGTGATGGATCCTTGGAACAGCTCACCGATCTCGACCGAAACCTCATGCCCGGGCATCCACCCGGCCCACTCACCGCACCGAGGTTCACCACCGATGGCAGGGCGATGATGATCGTCGAAGACCGCGGTTCCCAGCGGGTGATCTCTGTCGGTCCCGATTCCTCGGTAATCGACGTTGCCGGCGGCAACAGGGTCATCTCGGGCTGGTGCCCTTCAGCCGATGGCTGCTCGGCAGTTTTCACAGCTTCATCCCCCGGCCAACCTGGCGAGGTGTACTGGTGGGATGGATCAGACGAACGACAGCTCACGGTACTGAACGACGACTTCATCGTGAACACGGAACTTGCAACACCTCAGGAATTCATCTTCGAATCCGATGGGCACGAGATCCACGGCTGGGTGTACTTACCGGCTGGTGAGGAGAAGGTTCCTTTGCTGCTCAACATTCACGGTGGCCCCTTCACCCAGTACGGCTGGGGATTCTTGGACGAGTTCCAGGTTTATGTCGAAGCGGGTTACGGCGTCGTTGCCGTCAACCCGCGAGGTTCCTCCGGATACGGTCTCGAACATGGCGAAGCACCATGTGGACGATGGTCCGACGAGATGCCGCCTGATCTGGTTGACCTGAAGACCGCACCGTACGCCGCAGCCGAGCAGTTCCCGAGGCTTGACATCGACAACAAAGGTGTCATGGGTGGGTCGTACGGTGGTCTTGCCACTGTGATGATCACCGCTTTGGACACGTCCTATCGATCCGCGGTTGCCGAGCGTGGTGTCTACAACTGGGTGTCGATGGCCGGAACGACAGACATTCCCTGGTTCAACCATCTCTATCTCCTCACAGACATGCCCGAAGGTGTCGACGAGATCTGGAGTGCGAGCTCGCTTGCTCGTGCTCACCTGATCGAGACACCGACGCTCGTGGTGCACTCTGAGGGTGACTACCGGTGTCCCGTCGAGCAGGGTCAGCAGCTCTTCGGAATCCTCTACCGCTCAGGCGTGGACACCGAGCTCCTGCTGTTCCCTCCTGATGAGGGCCACGAGCTGTCGCGAAGCGGGAAACCGAAACACAGGGTCGAACGCTTCGAAGCAATCCTCGAGTGGCACGCGAGGTATCTGCAAGAGTGAGGCGGCTCGCGTGCAACTAACAGCTCCCTATCTGGCAAACTAAGGATATGGAACCAACCGAATACATCTGGATGGATGGTGAGCTCGTCCCTTGGGCTGACGCTCAGGTGCACGTTCTCACCCACGGTCTGCACTACGGCACGGGAGCCTTTGAAGGTATCCGCGCCTATGAGACGGACAAAGGTGTAGCCGTGTTCCGGCTCACCGACCACATAGCGCGCCTTGAACGCTCGACTAAGGCGATCGGCATCCCGCTCGACTACAGCGTTGACGAGCTTGTGAAGGTATCAAAGGAAGTTCTGAGCGTGAACGGTCTCACGTCCGGCTACATCAGGCCGATCGTGTTCTTCGGGACGGGGTCGATGGGACTCAACCCTGCCGGTGCAGACGTACGCGTCGTGGTCGCTGCATGGGAGTGGGGCGCATATCTCGGTGAGGAGGGTCTCGAGAAGGGAATCCGCGTTGCTGTGTCCTCGTGGCGGCGAATCGGCCACGATGCCTTCATGCCGAACGCAAAGGTGACGGGCGGATACGTGAACTCCGTACTCGCAAAGACCGCTGCGGTGCGTGCTGGATACGACGAGGCGATTCTGCTCAACTCCGAGGGTGTCGTGGCCGAGGGCTCTGGCGAGAACCTGTTCGTCGTTCGCGATGGCATCGTCTCGACACCTCCCACCTCGGCCGGAGCGCTCGACGGGATCACCCAGGATTCGGTCAGGACCCTGCTCACCGACGACGGGTACGAGGTGGTTGAGGCCACGATCAGCCGTACCGATCTGTATTACGCGGACGAGCTGTTCTTCACAGGCACCGCCGCTGAGGTGACACCGGTGTGCGAGGTCGACGATCGGCCGGTAGGGAGCGGAAGCCCGGGTGCCGTGACTCGGCGTGCCCAGGAGCTGTTCATGGACACGGTGACCGGCAAGGATGACCGCTACTCCGCTTGGCTCGAGTACGCCTGAGCGCCGGATGCGGTGCTGGGAGTGACACTGTGACATATCGATTTCTCACAGGCGACCGATTGGATTTCGAGCCCGCCGTCTCGTCTTTGGCCGGCATGCACACTCCTTACTGCTGGGGCTGTGGACCCGAAGCTGAGCAAGGCCTCGGGCTTCGCCCTGAGCTCGATGGTTCCTTTGTGCGCGCAGAGCTCGAGTTCCCACGCCGTTTCCAGGGCGGGCCGGGGACCGTCCACGGCGGAGCTATCACTGCGTTCGTCGATGATCTGCTTGGTTATGTACCGGTTGCGTACGGTTCCCCTGGTGTGACGGCGAGACTTGACACGAACTTCGTCGCACCGGTGCCGATGGGCGTCACGGTTTCTGGATTGGCGTGGCTGTCGCGGGTCGAGGGGCGGAAGATGTGGGCTGAGGGCACGATCGAATTCGATGGTCGCGTGCTCGTCGAAGCCCTCGCACTGTTCATCGCCATCGATTTCGAGCACTACCAGAAGGTTTTCGATGGATTCACCGACGAGCAAAAAGAGCGCATTGGCACCTACGGTTCCGCTGACTACTACCCGTGATCGTGAGGCACTATGAAAATCGTCCGCATCGACGCAGAAGCAGACGACATCACGTACGGAACTGTGGAACCGGATGGAATTCGGCTGTATCACGGTTCGCCCTTCTTCCATTGGGAGAGATCAGAGACTGTTCTCCCGATCACCGAGGTGAAGCTGCTCGCCCCTGTGATCCCAACAAAGATCATCGCGGTAGGTCGGAACTACGTCGACCACGCCGCGGAACTGGACAACGAAGTTCCCGATACTCCTGCGATCTTCCTCAAACCGCCGACAACCGTGATCGGGCCAATGGCTGCGATCCGGATTCCGAGTGGTGTCGGGGAGATCCATCATGAAGCTGAGCTCGCGGTCGTGATGGGCAAGGTGACACGAAACGTCAAAGCTGAGGACGCGACAGAACACATCCTCGGATATACCGCTGCGAACGATGTCACGGCTCGAGCCCTTCAGCACAGCGACGTCCAATGGACGAGAGCAAAGGGTTTCGACTCGTTCTGTCCTCTCGGCCCTGCGATCGACACGGAGTTCGATCCAGCGGAAGGTCACTCGATCACCTGCACCGTCAATGGCGAGTTGCGCCAGAATGGCACGATCTCGGATGTCGTATTCAGCGTCCCCGAGATCGTTGCGTTCGTGGCATCTGTGATGACGCTGTTGCCCGGCGACGTCATTCTCACCGGGACACCGGCCGGCGTGGGCCCGATCGAGGATGGAGACCGGGTCGAAGTCGAGATCGAAGGGATCGGGGTCCTTCTGAACCCTGTGGTTTCGGTATGACGGTGCGCGTGCGTTTCGCGCCCTCGCCCACCGGCTACCTGCATGTCGGAGCGGCGCGAACGGCTTTGTACAACTACCTGTTTGCACATGCGAACGATGGCACGTTCATCCTCCGGTCAGATGACACGGACAGGGCTCGCAGCACCGAGGCGTTCCAGGAGGACATCGTTGAACACTTGACCTGGCTCGGCCTCGAGTGGGATGAGGGTTACAACAAAGGCGGCTCGCATGGTTCATTCCGGCAGTCGGATCGGTACGAGCGGTATCGGGACGTCGCCGGGGAGCTCATAGAGAGCGGATCGGCGTATTACTCGTTCGCAACCCCGTCCCAGCTCGACGCGTTCAAGAAAGCGGCCAGAGAAGCCGGCACATCTCCTGCATATGACGGCAGCCTCGAGCCAGCAGACAGCGAAGTCGCCGGACGGATCGCTTCGGGCGAATCTGCGGTGGTCAGATTCAAAGTCCCGCGCCCGGGCGAGACACGATTCGTTGACTCGGTTCGCGACGACATGGTTTTCGACCACAAGCAGGTCGACGACTTCATCATCCTTCGTTCCGACGGCACACCAACCTATCACCTTGCTTCAACCGTCGACGACGTGGACTACCGCATTACACATGTGATCCGTGGAGAAGATCTGCTGTCATCGACGCCGAAGCACATCCTGTTGACCCGGGCGATGGGCGCAGAACCCGCGACATACGGACATCTCTCCCTGCTGATGGGTCCCGACGGCAAGAAGCTCTCCAAGCGGCAGGGAGACACAGCAATCGGTGCGTACCGCGAGGCAGGCTTCTTGGCCGGAGCGATCAACAACTATCTTGCACTGCTCGGATGGTCGCTCGGTGACGATGTCGAGGTCGCCTCGATCGACGAGATGGTCGCCAGGTTCGACATGAAGGATGTCTCCAAGAATCCGGCCGTCTTCGATGCTCAGAAGCTCGAGTGGCTCAATGGCGTGTACATCAGGGCCATGAGCGATGACGAGTTCGTGGCATGCACCCTGTCGAGTGTGCAGGATGTTCTGGGACGGACATTGACAGAAGCAGAACGCCTCCAGTTTGTGGAGATGGCCCCGCTCGTGAGGGAGAGAACCAAGCTGCTTCCGGAGGTAGCGGACCAGGTATGTTTCTTGTTCACCAACGTCGTGCAATACGACGAGAAGAGCTGGTCGAAGGTGATGGTCGGCCCCGAGGCTCCGGCCGCGTTGGATGCGGCGATCTCGGTGCTGTCCGGTCTCGATCCATGGACGACGGAGTCGATCGAGGCGGCGCTTCGCGGCATGCTCGAGGTGACCGGACTCAATGCCCGTAGGGGCCTCCAACCGATCCGCGTCGCAGTCTCCGGCTCGATGGTCAGTCCACCGTTGTTCGAGTCCCTCGCCGTCCTCGGTAACGCCAAAACCCTCACCCGCCTCAAAACCGCCCGCTCCCTGCTCTAACTGCAAACCCAGGGTTGTGGACCGCACT
>BTQL01000020.1:0-32427 GCA_036985855.1 Acidimicrobiia bacterium
TGTGATGTCGCGAGACATCGGAAACTTCTGAACCTGTGGACTTGACCTGTTCGGGTACAGCCCGATAGTGGGGTTTACACGCTGCAGGAAGGGCCACGCGCCTCCCAAGGTTGAAACGGTCACGCCTGTTCGCCGTTATGGGTGGCTCAGTACGGATTTCGTGAAGCTCTGGAACTGAACCGTTAGTTGGGCGGGTCTGGACCGACCCACGGTGCGGCAATCTTTCGATACTCGGCGGACATCTCTCCCAGCGCAACATCGTATACGACTCCCGAAGCTCTGAATATGTCAAGGATCGTTGCGTCGTCCCTCTCTTTGTTTGCCTGAGTGATGGCGACCGCATTCGCGTATTGGTCATCGTAATATCGGATCAGCGCCTGGTGCTCAGCCTTGAACTCGTCCGGGGGATCGATTGCCTTCATGGCATCCCCTCCCGCCTTGAGATTTGACTCGATCCCCGGCTGCACCTGATCGAGGCGAAGTGATCGTTCTTCCGGGGACATGTCCGGATAGAAATCGAACAGACCCTGGACGGCCAAGATGTTGAGCCGGAGAGCCTCATATACCTCGGCTCCGTATTCACCGCCGGGCAGGTCGTCAGGAGCCTGACACAAGTTGGAGGTTTCGCTGGCCGCCAGACAGAAATCCCTGCTACTGCCAACCAGCATCGCCCCCCAATTCTGGCCGAGCGCAGTAAATACAGCGAACATCATCTGGAGATCCTGAGCCTCGATCGCCTCAGTGATCTCGACCGACTTCTCGGACGCAAACAGCCGAAAAGCCAGCCAAGCCGCGTGGTCAGCTACGAAGCCTTCTGGCGGGCTGATCGCTTCGGCCTGGGTCAACGCTGACTCCGCAACCCCCTGATATCCCACGTCCAGAAACGCGGAGAACAGCAGGTTGCGGGTGTTGTAGGAGTTGGCCAACGCATCAGAAATCCTGTCGAAGCTGTCGTCAACCCCGGACTCGACGCTGGTCACCGAGGCGAGATAAGTGGACACCTCATCGGACAGCTCACCCGAATCGGCTTGCAGTGTCGAAGCACACGCACCGAGCACGAACGCGAAAACCAGTAACCACAGCAGCTTTCTAGACCAGGACATGGCTCTCTCACCCAATAGCGTCGAATGCCAGAACGCCGTCCCCGAAAGAATGATTGCCGGAGGGTCGGGAAGACGACAGTTGGCTGTCAAAGGATCGAGCGTCCGTCGCAAATCGGATGAGTGCATCGTGGGTTCGGTACACTTCCTGCGAGTGTTGGCGTGACCCCCGGATCCGTGTGGTGAATCGTCCGCGCATACATGGTGGCCGTAGCTCAGTCTGGTTAGAGCACCTGGTTGTGGTCCAGGAAGTCGCGGGTTCGAATCCCGTCGGCCACCCCATTCCCGCCATACCTCCTCGACAACGAGGCGGTGGCACGGATACAAACGATGTCGAGGAGTGACAGTGCAGACAGAGGTCAAAGAATCTGGACGCTTCGAGCGGACGTTGACCGTCCAGCTCGAGAACGATGAGCTTGCTGCTGCTATGGAGAAGGCTGCTGCGAAGATCTCGAAGAACATGAAGATCAAGGGCTTTAGGCCGGGCAGGGCTCCGCTTCGGGTTGTCGAGAGCCATGTCGGGGCTGAGTATCTCCGCTCGGAAGCCGTCGAGGAAGCCATCCACGACGTTGTCCCTGAGGCGATCGACGAAGCAGGCCTCGAACCCGTGACCGTGCCGTCGGTTACCGCCATCAGGGATGACAATGCGGATGGTTCGGTCGAAATCGACATCGTCGTCACCCTCTGGCCGGTGCTCGATGCTCTCCCTGACTTCGGTGAGATCGAGATCGAGGTTGAGGATCCGACGGTGACCGAAGAAGAGATCACCCTGCAGATCGATGCTCTCCGTGAGCAGTTCGCCGAACTCGTCGAACACGAAGGCGATCTTTCCGACGGCGACTTTGCGCTCATCGACATAGCCGTAGAACATGAAGGTGAGACCGTGGAGTCTGCTGGGGCAAAGGACCTCATGTACGAGATCGGCTCCCAATCGTTCATCGAGGGAGTCGATGTCTTGCTCGCTGATTCTGCGGTTGGTGCCACGGTCACCGGCGAAGGAACGCTTCCAGAGGGCTACTCGGACAAGGGCGGCGAGGATGTCACGTTGACGATCACGATCAAGGAAGCCAAGACGAAGCGCCTTCCTGATCTAACCGACGAGATGGTCGAGGAAGCAACCGAGTTCGAAACAGCCGCCGAACTCCGAGAAGCGATCGAAGCCAACATGCTTGCTTACAAGGTTCACACGCAGCGCTCCGTACTCCAGGACAAGGTTGTCGAGTACGTTGTCAACGAGGTCGACTTCGAACTTCCTGAAGCACTCGTAAGCGCCGAAGTCGAGTCCCGCGTCCGCAACCTCGTTGCTCGCCTTGAGGAGAGCGAGATTTCCATCGAGGACTACCTCAAGATCACCGGCCAGGACGAGGAGACGTTCATAACGACCACCCGCGCCGAGGCAGATCAGGCATTGTCCACGAGGGTCATCCTCGAGTCTATCTCAGCAATTGAAAGTTGGGAAGTCGAAGACGCCGAGCTCGTCGACCACGTGGTGAAACATCTCGAAGTCTCCGAGGATGAAGCGATCACGGTTGTGGACCGCTGGAAGACAGATGGTCAAGTAGAGGCGCTCACCGGTGATATCCTCCGCGAGCGGGCTCTTGCCAGTCTTGTCGATTCCGCAATCGCGGTCGATTCGGATGGGGACCCCGTCGATCTGACCCCGGTTGTGATCGTGCAAGAAGAAGAGAAGAAACAGGAAGAACCCGAAGCCGAAGAGGTTGAGGAATCTTCCGGGGCGTCCGATGATGAAGAAGACGCCGCACGTGAGTCTGAGGAGCAAGGATGAGCTATCTGGTCCCAACAGTCGTTGAGAACACACCGCGGGGGGAACGTGCCTTCGACATCTACAGTCGCCTTCTCAAGGACCGCATCGTGTTCCTTGGGACGCCGATCGATGATGGTGTGGCGAACATAATCATGGCTCAGCTCCTGCATCTCGAAGGTGAAGATCCCGACAAGGACATCAACCTCTACATCAACTCGCCTGGTGGTTCCACAACAGCCCTCATGGCGATCTACGACACCATGCAGTACATCAAGCCAGACATGTCGACGATGTGCATGGGTCTCGCGGCCTCGGCAGCAGCGGTACTTCTGGCTGCTGGTGCAGACGGCAAGCGTTTCGCCCTGCCTCATAGTCGGATCATGATCCACCAGCCCCACATCTCAGGACTCGGGGGTCAGGCAACGGACATCGAGATCCACGCACGGGAGATCCTCAAGACCCGCGAAGAAATCAACGTCATCCTTGCCGAGCACACGAAGAAGGCGCTCGAAGTTGTCCAGGCCGATACGGAACGCGACTTTTGGCTCGGTGCTGAGGAAGCAATGGAGTACGGTGTCATCGACTCTGTACTCAAAGGCCGTCAACTTGAAGCCGTCGAGAGCTAGGGAGTAGTAGTTTGGCGAAGTACGAAGGATCCGAACTGCTCAAATGCAGCTTCTGTGGGAAGTCACAGAAGCAGGTCAGGAAGCTGATCGCTGGACCGGGTGTCTACGTCTGCGACGAGTGCATCGAGTTGTGCAACGAGATCATCGAGGAAGAACTCTCCGACACCGAAGAGATCGCCTTCACCGAGCTTCCGAAACCACACGAGATCTACGAATTTCTCGACGAATACGTCGTTGGTCAAGGCCACGCGAAGAAGGTGCTCTCGGTAGCGGTGTACAACCACTACAAGCGGGTTCGCGCCGGGCAGGGGTCGACCGATGACGATGTTGAGCTTCAGAAGTCCAACATCCTCATGATCGGTCCGACAGGTTCAGGCAAGACTCTCATGGCTCAAACTCTTGCAAGGCTCCTCAATGTGCCATTCGCCATTGCCGACGCAACCGCGCTCACTGAGGCCGGTTACGTTGGTGAGGATGTCGAGAACATTCTGCTCAAGATCATCACTTCGGCAGATTTCGACACGAAGCGCGCTGAACAGGGCATCATCTACATCGATGAGATCGACAAGATCGCTCGCAAAGCTGAGAATCCGTCCATCACCAGGGACGTGTCGGGCGAAGGTGTCCAGCAGGCTCTGCTGAAGATCCTCGAAGGAACCGTTGCGTCGGTTCCTCCCCAGGGCGGCCGCAAACACCCGCACCAAGAACTGATCCAGGTGGACACAACCAACATGCTGTTCATCGTTGGCGGCGCTTTTTCCGGACTCGAGGAAGTCATCAGCAAACGAGTCGGTGACAAGTCTGTGGGTTTCGGAGCGGATGTGCGATCCAAAGAAGAGATTCGACCGTCCGAGATCATCGACCAGGTGATGCCGGAGGACCTCATCGGATACGGGCTGATACCCGAGTTCATCGGTCGACTCCCCGTCATGACGACAGTTGCCGATCTCGACAAGGAATCTCTGGTCCGAGTGCTCACCGAGCCGAAGAACGCGATCGTCAAGCAGTACAACCGGTTCTTCGAGATGGACGGTGTCGAGCTTGTCATCACTGACGACGCCCTCGACGCGATCGCCGAACAGGCGATGAAGCGAGGCACAGGGGCTCGTGGCTTGCGCGCCATCATGGAGGAGGTTCTGCTCGACACGATGTACGAACTGCCGTCCCGCACAGATGTGGCCCGTGTGGTCATCGATGGTGACGTCGTTCGTGAGCGCGTGAACCCGACGTTGGTGCCGATCCAGGACCTCGCTACCGCCGATCTCCCCGAGGAACGGTCGGCGTAGTGGTGTTCTGAAGATGTCGTCTTGGCCGGATTGCGCCAAGGTCGCGTTCATCGGTTCCCATGGAATCCGCAAGACGACTGCCGTCCACGCCTTTGCCAACACCATGCAGCGGGCAGGACGTTCGGTTGAACACGGCCGCGAGGTGGTTCGGGACAATCCCCTTGGCATCAACGAAGCTGCCTCGGGGGAAGCTCAGCTCTGGGTGATCGTCTCCCAGATCCGTCAGGAGCTTCGCCTGTCGCGCAATGCAGAGGTTCTGGTTCTCGATCGCGGTGTCATGGACAACTACGCCTACTACTTGCGGGCAAACGGGGGAGAGGACCCATTCGATGTGGGACCCCTGGTAGCCAGATGGTCAGAGACCTACGACATGGTCGTACGTCTGCGGCCCGACATCGAGCTCAGTGAGGACGGTGTGCGCTCGACCTCTGACGAGTTCCGAAACGCGATCGAAGCGATCCTCGACGAAAGGCTGCCAGGCCTCGTCACTGGACGAACCCTTGTCGAGTTCGACGCGTCCGCTATCGATGACACTTTTGACTGGTGGCCTCTTGCCGAACGCCTCGCCGGCCTCATGGAACAACCGCTCTTTGCGGACGGAGTCCCGAAACGCAGGCCTCGCCGCGTGCGGGAGGACAAACCTGACGTCCCACAGCTCGAGATGGAGATGTGACGCGCAGCAGGTTGCAGATGTCAGGTCGGAACCCGGCCGCTGCATCGCCGATTCAGCTTGTGTCGCGGAGTTCGTCTGCAGTTTCGACCAGCGCAGCGAGGCCATCGAGTCCTGCGACCGTCGGTCCGTCGGTCCACACCCGGCAACCTCTCAGCACATCGGGATAGCGCTCCTCCTGACCGGGTTGCACCACTGCGACGATAGGCACATCATCATCCAGGACTTCCTGGTAGCGCTTCAAGATGACGCGGTGCTGCGGTCGGTCGAGGTCGAGTTGGAAGATCACCCCGTGCGCGGCATCGACCATCGGGCAGTTGCCCTTGATGATGGGGCACGCACGTCCCCATGCAGGTCCATGACATACGAGCACAGGATGACCCAGATGCTCGAGGAACTCTCTGTCCGGCGCCGCATCGGTGTGTGTGACATCCAGAATCAGGCCGCTGAAGTCGGTCATCGCTCCTTCTTCCGCTGCCTTCATGTTCCGGCGACGAGAGCCGGAGAGCAAGGGCCAAATAGCACTTTGTCAAGGATCGAGTCTGAGCGGGCCGAACCGGTGTGTCCGGCCGAGAGTTTGTCCAGGCGCACGCCGCCACCGCCGGTATCTGCATCGTCGTCGACTCCGCTGATCGCCAACGAGTGTTCGCCCACGGCTGCCGAGAACGCGAGGGAGTCGTGTCAATTCACGGTCATCTGGGCGTTTTTGCTGATTCGCCGGCCTGCCAGATGTGGGTTACTCGGTCGGGGTTGCCCCATCCGGACTGGTCTTCCAACGGGTTGAAGTCGATGGCGATGACATCGGCATCGAAGCCTTCGCGTAGTTGACCCGAGAGCGGCGCCTGGGGGCCGAGTGTGTTCGGGCCGTTTGCGGTGGCTGCCTCGATTGCTTCAAGTGCTGTCATGCCTGCATCCTGGAGGAACTTGATCTCGAGTGAATTCCGGCCGTACATGTCGCCGCTCACGAAGATGTCCGTCCCCATGGCGATCTTGACACCCTTCGATACGGCGAGTTTCATCGCCGCTGCCTGGGCATCGGCAACGATGAGGCCTTTCTTGTAGGCGTACGGCGGGAGAATCTCCTCCATATGTAGCAATTGATCAACAACGAACCTCGTCGGCACGTAGATGGCGCCCGTTTCGACCATGAGGTCCGCGGCTTCCTCGTCCATGAACGAACCGTGCTCGATCGTCTGCACACCCGCCCGAAGCGCGGCCATGATCCCGGGTTTCCCGTGGCAGTGAGCGGCCACGAACCGCTCGGCCCTGCCGGCCTCCTCGACTATCGCGACGAGCTCCTCGTCGGAGAACTGCTGGTGGACCGGATGGTCGACCTCGGACATCACGCCACCCGACGCGCAGATCTTGATGATCCTTGCATTCCTGCGAAGGTTCATCCGAACCGCCCTGAGCACCTCTGGGACGCCGTCGCACAACAATCCGAGGTGATCGACGTCGTGGATGAGATCCATCGGGATCGCGTGGATGTCGCCATGGCCGCCCGTGGTCGACAAGATCCTGCCCGCGCCGAATACCGTCGGTCCAGAAACCTGTCCTGCTGCGATGGCCGGCTGGATGTCGAGGCCGTGGCCGCCGACCTCACGCACAGACGTCACCCCGCCCATCAACGTGCGGCTCAGGTCGCCAACAGCCCGCGCCGCTTGACGAGCGACAGGATCGGTGAGCTGTTCGAGGATGTCCGGCTTCTCGATTCCGAGGAAGTGACCGTGGCACTCCCACAGTCCGGGCATTACGGTCGAGACCATCGAGACGTCGGCATCCGGCATGTCGGGTGCACCGCCCGCCTCACCGGCGTACACGATCGTGCCGGCTTCGAGGAGGACAACTCCGTTCGATATCGGCTCTCCGCGCCCTGGAATCAGCAGATCGGCTTCGATGCGTACCGTCATGACCCTCCTTGGGTTCCAAAGGCGAACCTACTCGAACCTGAGCCGCTCTGGAGGTGACTAGTCATCTGACTCCCGACGGGTTGTGCCTTGCCCGCATAGGTCGAACGACCTACGTTGATATCGAGCACGTCGTTCGGTTCGGGCAAGCCGGGAGATCGGCTCCAGGCCTGGAGAAGATAGAACCCAGCGTTAGGAAGGCAGAACCCGGGGATGGGTCCCCGGGTTCGTCACATTGGTGGGTTCAACTCATGGGTACACTGCCGCTCCTGGAGGATTCCTTCTGAGTGAAGGCCGTGATGAACCAAACGTATCAACCCGAAGAGGTCGAAGCGCGCTGGTACCCGGTCTGGGAGGAATCAGGCTCCTTCCGGCCTGAGGTCAACCCCGATGGCGAGCCGTACAGCATCGTCATCCCGCCTCCCAACGTCACAGGCGTGCTCCACACCGGGCACGCACTCGACCATGCCATGCAGGACATCCTCATCCGTCGTAAGCGAATGCAGGGTTACGCCGCACTGTGGCTGCCCGGCACAGATCACGCGGGTATCGCGACCCAGAACGTTGTCGAAAGGGAGTTGCGCAAGGAAGGCATGACTCGCCACGACCTCGGTCGTGAGCAGTTCGTCGAGCAGGTGTGGGCGTGGAAAGCCAAGTCTGGCAACACGATCTCGACCCAGATGCGCAAGCTCGGTGATTCGACCGACTGGTCGCGCGAACGTTTCACCTTCGACGAAGGGCTCAGCGCAGCGGTCCGGAGGGTATTCGTGACGCTCTACGACGAGGGCCTCATGTACCGCGCAAACCGGATCATCAACTGGTGCCCGCGCTGCCACACGGCCTTGTCTGAGATCGAGGTCGAGCACGAGGATGACCCCGGCGAGCTCACCTACATCAAATATCCGTTCACCGATGGCTCGGGCCACGTCACCGTCGCGACGACCAGACCCGAGACGATGCTCGGGGACACGGCCGTCGCGGTGCACCCGGACGATGAGCGTTACACGGACGCGATCGGCAAGACGGTGCTGCTGCCCATCCTCAACCGCGAGATCCCGGTTGTTGCAGACGATGCCGTTGAGCATGAATTCGGAACAGGCGCCGTCAAGGTGACACCTGCCCATGACCCGCTCGACTTCGACATCGGTCAACGACACGACCTCGAACAGATCATCGCCATCGACACGGAGGCCAGGATCACCGAGGCGGGTGGTCCCTACGTCGGTATGGATCGATTCGAGGCGCGAGAGGCCGTTCGATCCAAACTGCGCGAACTCGAGCTGATCGAAAAGGTGGAGGAGCATCCACATTCGGTCGGTCATTGTTCGCGATGCCACACCGTCATCGAACCGCTGCTCTCACTCCAGTGGTTCGTCAAGGTGCAGCCGCTCGTTGGCCCCGCGATCGAAGCGGTTAAGAACGGTGATACCACCTTCCACCCTCGCCGGTGGGAGAACAGCTACTTCCACTGGATGGAGAACCTCAAGGATTGGACGGTGAGTCGTCAGCTTTGGTGGGGACACCGCATTCCGGCTTGGTACTGCGATGCTTGCGGTGAAACGATCGTCTCGATGGATGACCCGACCGAATGCACATGCGGTTCAGCTGAGCTCCGCCGGGACGAGGACGTCCTCGACACATGGTTCTCGTCTGCACTGTGGCCCTTCTCAACGCTTGGCTGGCCAGACGAGACAGACGATCTCGCCAGGTTCTATCCGACTAACGTCCTCGTCACCGGCTTCGACATCATCTTTTTCTGGGTCGCACGCATGATGAAGATGGGAATCCACTTCACCGGTGAGGCGCCGTTCCCCCACATCTTGATCCACGGGATGGTGCGCGACATCGAGGGCAAGAAGATGTCGAAGTCAGCAGGCAACGCGCTTGACCCACTCGAGCTCGTCGACGAGTACGGCGCAGATTCGCTCAGGCTTGCACTCATCCAGGCCGCCGCACCCGGTCACGATATTCCGTTGAGCATTGACTCGGTCGACGCGGCCCGTCGCTTCGGAAACAAGCTCTGGAACGCCGTGCGTTTCGTTGTCGAATTCATGGACGTTACTGACGTTCCCATGGATGGCGGCTACCCGGACCATCCAGGTCCTGAGGACGCATGGATTCTCTCTAGGCTCGGTTCAGTCGCATCTGAGGTCGACAGGCTCTTGGACGAGTACCGACTGTCGGGCGCCTTCGCCGTCCTCTACAACTTTGCGTGGTCGGAGGTGTTCGACTGGTACCTCGAGATGGCCAAATCGATCAGCGACGCGGATAGCGGGCGTCAGAAGGTCATGCGGCAAACTCTCGGCGTCGTGACGCGCGATGTATTGAAACTCTTCCACCCCGTGATGCCTTTCATCACCGAGGAACTCTGGTCCCACCTCGGTGACGGGTCGGGACTGATCATTACGGCTCCGTGGCCATCGTTGCCCACCTATGACGCCCCGGGCGAGATGGCCTCACTCCAGGGAGTTGCGTCGGAGATCAGACAGTTCCGGTCTCAGCACCAGATAGGCCGCAAGATCGAGATACCTGTTGTCGTCACGACAACCCCGGACGGTGCTCTCCCTGTCTGGTGGTACTCCCAGATCGCGTCGCTCACTGGTGCCTCTCCGAAGCCAGGGCAGCGCCCCGATCCGGTCGCGGGATACACCAGAGTGTTCGCCGCCGGAGTGGAGGCGTACATCCCGCTCGCCGGACTGATCGATGTGGATGCGGAGCGACCACGGATCGAGAAAGCCATCGCAGAACTGGAGGCCGGCATCGCAAAGTCGAAGGGCAAGCTCGATAACGCCAATTTCAGGGACCGTGCTCCGGCCGATGTTGTGGAACGGGAAGAGCGGAGGCTCGCGGAGATCGAGGAACAGCTTGCCAACCAACGAGATCACCTTGCGGAGCTCGGCTGATCGATGGCTACTACAGAGAGTGCCCCAACGATCAGGACACGCGACGAGGCCGAGGCGTTTCTCAATGACCGAATCGGATATGGTGTGCAGCCGGGACTCGAGCGGATCTCGGGTCTTCTCGAATTCATGGGCAGTCCACAAGTTGCGTACCCTTCGATTCACATTGCGGGCACCAACGGAAAGACGACTGTGTCGAGGATGGTTCAGCAGATCCTCGGTGCACACGGTCTCGCGACCGGAGGGTTCACGTCTCCTCACCTATCTACGGTTGAGGAGCGATTCACCCTGCACGGGGTGACGCTTGATTCGCTCGATTTCATCGATGCCGTGGCAGATATCGCCTGGTTCGTTGAGGCATATGAGCAGCAGGCCGACACACACATCACGTACTTTGAAGTCACCGCCGCGTTGGCCTTCTCAATCTTCGGAGCCGCAGTCGTCGACGTGGCGGTTGTCGAAGTTGGGCTCGGTGGCCGGCTTGATGCGACGAATGTCCTCAACTCATCGGTTGCGGTGATCACGGGCGTCGACATCGACCATACGGAATTCCTTGGTTCCCGGATCGAGCAGATCGCCGCAGAGAAGGCTGCGATTGTCGGGCTTGACGGCACTCTCGTCACCGGGCCTCTTCAGAGCGCTGTAGAGGGTGTTGTCGCTGATCGTGTGCGTGACACTCAAGCCAACTGGATTCGTTTCTACTCGGACTTCGGGGTGACCGAGGCGATCGTTGCAGTCGGTGGACACCACGTCTCGATCGATGGTGTGTTCGGCAGATACGAGGATCTGTACCTCCCGATCCACGGTCGTCATCAGGTTGACCATCTCGCAACTGCAATCGCCGCTTCGGAGATGTTCCTTGCCAGGGAACTCGATCGGGATTCACTCTCTGTGGCTGTCGGTTCGATGACCGCACCAGGGCGTCTCGAGGTTGTAGGTCATCGACCGCTGGTCGTGCTGGACGGTGCCCACAACGTCCAGGGATTCCGGGGACTCGCATCGACCCTCGAAAACGAGTTTCCGGCGATCGAATGGCAACTCGTTCTGGGCGTCCGCGGTCTGAGAGACGTCAACGAGCTCGTTGCGCCTCTCAAGGGACTCATCGGGAAGGTATATGCAACCGCGCCATCGGATGCTGCTGCGATCGACCCCGAATCTGTGGCGATAGCCGCGGGGGCGGCGCTTGACGTAGAAGCGGTCTCTGTCGATCGCGTCACGGACGCTCTGGCCATGGCTGCCGATGCTGGAGGAGCCGATGGAGGCGTCGTCGTTGCCGGGTCCCTGTATCTCGTGGGGGAAGCGCGCAGGCAGTTTTCGTCCCCTGTCGATCGTACCCTTGACGCACATCTGAGGTTCGAGGCAGAACGTTTCGATGATGAGGAGCACGATCCGTACGACGAGACGGATCCGCTTCATTGACCGGCCCCGGTACGCTTATGTCATCTCGCGATCACTCCCACTTGCATCAAGGAGCTATGAACAATGGCAATTGAGAACACCTACGTCATGGTCAAGCCCGACGGTGTGGCCCGTGGCCTCGTTGGCGAGGTCGTCTCGCGTTTCGAGCGCAAAGGCCTCACTCTCGAGAACATGGAAATGCTGACGATCAGCGAGGAGATGGCAGGCCGACACTACGCGGAGCACACCGAGAAACCGTTTTTTGAAGAGCTCGTCGTGTTCATCACATCCGGCCCCGTCGTTGCCATGGAGTGGTCGGGAGAGTCAGCGGTTTCGGTGTCCAGGACGCTCATGGGCGGCACGAACCCGGCTGAGGCCGCCCCTGGGACGATTCGGGGCGACTTCGGTATCGTGATCACACACAACATCGTCCATGGTTCAGACTCAGTCGAGAGTGCCGAGCGCGAGCTGGGTATATTCTTCGGGTGAGCATTTTTGGGCCGATTGCGAACCTGCTGGTTACACTTGTCGCAATCACGCCAGAAAGTCTGTAGTGAACAACCTTTTGTCATTCGCTGGCCGGGACATGGCCGTCGACTTGGGTACTGCCAACACCCTTGTCTTCGTGCGCGGTCAAGGCATCGTTCTCAACGAGCCTTCCGTGGTCGCGATCAACACACGCGACAACAAACCTCTTGAGGTCGGCATGGCCGCAAAGAGAATGATCGGCCGTACACCCTCCTATATCCAAGCGATCCGACCGCTCAGAGACGGAGTGATCGCTGACTTCGACGTCACCGAGAAGATGCTCCGCTACTTCATCGACAAGGTGCACACCGGTCGATTCGCTGCGAGGCCTCGCATAGTCATCTGCGTCCCTTCCGGAATCACCGCTGTAGAGCGTCGAGCGGTCGAAGAAGCTGCGTATCACGCCGGCGCTCGCAAGGCGTACACCATTGAGGAGCCGATGGCTGCCGCGATCGGTGTTGGGCTGCCTGTCCATGAGCCGACCGGTTCGATGATTGTCGACATCGGTGGTGGAACCACCGAGGTCGCGGTGATCTCTCTCGGGGGCATCGTGGTTTCCAAGTCGATTCGTATCGGCGGGGACGAACTCGACGAGGCGGTCATCCAGTGGGTCAAGAAGGAATACTCCCTCATGCTCGGCGAGCGAACCGCAGAGCAGGTCAAGATGGCGATCGGGTCTGCGTGGCCGTATGCAGAAGAACCTGCGGCCGAAGTGCGCGGACGGGACCTCATCTCAGGACTCCCGAAGACGGTCGTGCTCTCGAGCGCCGAGGTGAGGGAAGCGATCGAAGAACCTGTTGAAGCGGTCGTAGACGCGGTGAAATACACACTCGACAAGACACCTCCCGAACTCGCTGCAGATGTCATGGAACGTGGCATCGTGATTACAGGCGGTGGGGCCTATCTGAAGGGTATGGATGTCAGGCTTGCCCACGAAACGGGTATGCCGATCGTGACCGCAGATCGGCCTCTGCACAGTGTTGTGCTCGGGTCGGGTGCGTGCCTGGAGGAGTTCGACATATTGCATGTTGTCCTCCAGTCATCCGGTCGCGCCTAGTGGCGTGTCGCGGAAATGACTACCGTGTCTCTCCCGCCCTCGACACCGCCGGCGGAGTCCTCCGCCTCGAGGCATCTGAAGATGCACCTTCGATGTGCGTCCTTGCCAGATGACGCCGCTGCCTACGAGATACCCCGGCGCCGATTCCGCGACACACCACTCGTTGGGCGCCGCCCCCTCTAATGTTCTCCTCATCTGGTCGCCGAATCGACCGAGTGACGATCTTGTTCCTCTTCCTCGTGGCCCTCGGATTCATCGTTGCAACGTTTGACGTTCGATCGTCAGGTGGTGGGGTCGCCGCGATCATGCGAGAGGGGACGCAGTCCATGTTCACGCCGTTCCAGAAGGGCGTCGACTTCGTTACACGCCCCATCGTTGGCTTCGTCGACGGTGTCTCCAACCTTGCCGGTCTGCGAGATGAGAACGACCGCCTTGGTGCGCGGGTGCGCGAGCTCGAAGGAAAAGTCCAGGCCACTGAGGCCCTCGAGGAACAGGTGACTCAACTCGAGGCGATCAACGGTCTCGAGGTGCCTGACGAACTCGCGACCGTCACCGCACGGATCAATGCATCTGGACCGTCAGCCTTCGACAACGTTCGTTACATCGACAAAGGATCCGAGGACGGAATCGTCAAAGGTCAGGCGGTCGTAGACGAGGATGGACTCATTGGACGCGTTGATCTCGTTTCTGCCAATGCAGCCCGGATACGATTGATCACCGATCCGATTGTATCTGTTGGGATCCGCGTTCTGTCAACGAACGAAACAGGTATTGTCACGGGTCGGGGTGACGGACCGCTCCGTCTTGAGATGTTCCGAGCCGAAGAGACGGTGAATGAGGGTGACCGTGTCGTGACCGATGGGTCTCGATTTCCACCCGGCATCGCCGTAGGCAAGATTCGCACAACAGCAGACGCTGAAGTTGGTTTCGTGCTTCGGACCGACGTCAACCCGGCGGCGCTGCTTTCCCAGATCGACTATGTGAAGGTCATCGTCGGGTGGTCGCCGATCGATGCAGGACTTGTCGATGATGAGATTTCGCCCGCGTCCGTGACAACTTCGTCGTCGTCAACAACGGTAGGCAACTGATGAGTCGCTCGCGTGTGGTCATCTCGCTTCTCGCTGTTCTCGTAGCGATCGTGATCCAGACCACGGTTCTCGCGCCGGGAAGGATCCAGCTTCTTGGCGTCGCGCCGGCGTTCGTGACGCTCGTACTGATCGGTGTCTCTCTACAGGTCGAATCCGAGTATCTCCTACTGATCGGTTTTACAAGCGGCATTCTCATGGATCTCATCGGGAGTGGAACGCTTGGATTGTGGGCGATGACCCTCACCGTTATCGCATATGCCGCTGGAAGACTCCGAGGGCGATTCACCGAAGGGTCTGGATACGTCATAGGGATAGTGTTTGGCCTCACGGTGTTCGGCCAGTTCCTGTTCGTATTGCTCGGCACGCTGTTCGGGCAAGGTACGATCGCAGAACCCGGCGTGTTCTCGAAGATTCTCCTACCGGGTGTGTGGAACGCTTTTCTTGCTCTACCCGTTTTCTGGGTGCTTGGAAAAGCGTATTGGTCGAGACAGAACGAGTGGGCCATATGACGAATACGATGCGCGTTGGCGTTGTAGGAATCGTCTTTGCGACGCTGTTGGCAGTGCTCGGAATCAGGCTGTGGACCATGCAGGTGTCCGAGGTGTACGCCTACGAAGCGCTTGCAGCGAAACAACAGGTGCGCGTTGTGACCACACCCGCGCCTCGCGGTGACATCTACGATACCAACGGCGTGAAGCTCGCAGGCACTCGCTCAGCTCTCGCCATCGTTGTTGACCTCGCCCTCGTCGATATAGAAGAGATAGATCTGCTCGCCGAGAATCTCGCAGCGTTCCTCAACGAGCCCGCTTCAGACATCGTCGAGCAACTCTCGGCAGAAAACAGAGGCGCTCAGATCACAGTGGCGAGGGACATCACCGACTCCCAGGCGACGTTCCTGCTCGAGCGCAGGGAGGACTTTCCCGGTGTAACCGTCATACCACAACCGATCCGCACGTACCCGCTCGGCGAACTCGCCGCTCACGTTCTCGGCTACATCGGCCGTCCGAACGACGAGGATCTCGAACGGAAAGATGTCGATGGCAACGACTTCGTTGGGAGAGCTGGCGTCGAGAAGAGCTACGACGTTCAGCTCCAGGGCATTGAGGGCATCGTGCAGTACCGCGTCGACGCGAAAAGGAAGGTTCTTTCCCTGGTCGGCGAAGAGGCACCCACAGCGGGCCGCAGTCTGATACTCACCATCGATTCGAAGGTTCAGGAGCGGCTTCAGGAGTCGTTGAGGCTCGGCCTGACCCAGGCGAGGCGTCTTGAAATGGACGAACGCGCCAAGGTGCTGACCGAACGCTCCCGCTCCGATAGGGTTGCTGAGGCGCTCGTCGAGGCTCGGTTGGAAGCCGCAGAGGCGCCCGATGATTCAACCGAGACAACGTCGACGACTTCGGATGTCGGAGTCGACGATAATGACGTTGCGAGCGAGCCAGAACCGATCACGGTCGATCCGGCGGAGGTGCTAGGGCCGCTGGACACGGGGCTGCCGATCGACGCTGACGGCATGTGCGTGCCGGTCCAGAGGCTGACGATACGCCTTGGTGGCGAAGGTGTGCTTTCGGGAATCGAGCCCCGATTCGTTCGTCTCGACTCCGTCGCTGAAATGGACGGAGAGCTCGTTGCCACCGTCTCCATTTCAGGCACGAAGACTGCCGTCAAGGTCAACGGT
This sequence comes from Acidimicrobiia bacterium, assembly GCA_036985855.1. Taxonomy (GTDB): domain Bacteria; phylum Actinomycetota; class Acidimicrobiia; order Spongiisociales; family UBA5794; genus B3-G11. Next base: position 16,001 of record BTQL01000020.1, read on the forward strand.
TGGGTTGACAAAGCACGTCGGGTGCTCCAGGTACTCGCTGTATCCGAAGACGAGATCATCCTTCTGCACAAGGATCCCTGGTGTCCCGTTCGTGCAACCGGCGTCGTCCTCGATCCGAACGATGGATCGATAATTGCGATGTCGTCCTTCCCGACGTACGACCCAACGGTATTCGTCGATGGTCTGAGCGCCGAACAGTGGGCATCACTCGGAACCGTATCAGCGTTTCAGAACTTCGCCGTGCAGGGGCAGTACGCGCCGGCGTCGACATTCAAGGTTGTCCCGTACGTTCTTGCCCTTGAGGAGAACTTCTATCCGATGGATCGGGGCGCGGGTGACAAGATCGTCGGCGAGGGTGCCGATCAGGGAGCCGAATCTGAGCCTGTGGCCCTCCAGTCAGATACGGACGAATATTTCTGTGGAGGCGAATTCAAGTTCGCCCTCAACGACGGCACGTTTCAAAGGAAGCGCGACTGGAAGTGGCCGGGCAGTCACGGTCTCCTCGATCTGCACGGTGCGCTCGCGGCGAGCTGTGATCTCTATTTCTGGGACATTGCGCTGAGGCTGTGGCAGGAGCGCGCCGACGATTCGGGCCTCGACAAGGAGAACCTCCTCCAGGGGTGGGCTCGCAGCTTCGGTTTCGGAGCGGCCACAGGGATCGATCTGCCCTTCGAGAAAGACGGTCTCATTCCCGACAAGGCGTGGTTCAAGGAGGAGCAGAGAAAAGAAACCGGACGTGTTCGACAGGGACCGTGGGTTGGTGGTGACCTGATGGACATCGCAGTCGGGCAGGGAGCGACGCTAGTCACTCCACTCCAGCTTGCGAACGGATTCGCTGCGATGGTCAACGGTGGCACGGTCTGGCAGCCGCGTGTTGTGGCCCGGGTCGTCGATTCCGATGGCGGAGTCATCGATGAGAATCCAAGATTGGCGCTTTCGACGATCGATCTCAGTCCCCGCACAGTGCGGATGCTGCGCGACGATCTTCAGCAGGTCGTGAACGATCAGGACCGCGGAACGGCACGGGTGGCGTTCGCAGGATTCGGTGCCAACGTCGATCTCGTCGGTGGGAAGACCGGTACGGGCGAAGTCATCAAGGCGCCAAAGGCTGAGCATTTCAGACAGGTCGACGATGCGCTTTTCGTCGGAGTGGCTCCGATCGACAATCCAAAGTGGGTCGTGTCGGTCATCATCGAGCGTGGCGGCGGTGGCGGCCTCGTTGCAGCTCCTGTGGCGAGACAGGTACTCCAGTACCTGGTCAACGGGCCCGAAGGTGTCACGGAGTTGGCTCCCGGATCGGAAGAAGACTGATACCGATGCGAACCAGGGAACGAGCGGCGTCGGTTCGGATGATAGATGAACCGTTGAAACCGGACCTCGTCCTCGTTCTGACGTATCTCGCGCTATCTGCAATCGGGCTTCTGATGGTCTATTCGGCGACCGCGCCTGGACTCGAGGCCGTTGGCAGGGATCCAGCTACAGAGCTGCGGTCCCAGGCGATCTTTGTCGTAATCGGATTCATCGTGTTTGTCGCGATGTCGATGGTCGACCTTGTCGAACTGAAGGGCTTCACAGGCCCGATCTACCTCGCGTCGATTGTGCCCCTCGTCATGGTTCTCACCGCTCTCGGTGACAGCGAAGGGCTTGCTCAGCGATGGATCCAGCTTGGACCAATCCAATTTCAGCCTTCAGAGTTGGCGAAAATCGCTGCGATCCTCATGGTCGCGTCATTACTGGCTCAAGCGGAGCTCCCCCTCAAGTGGGATACGGTTGCCCGGGTTGTCATCGTCGTCGGGATTCCGGCACTGCTCATCTTCAGGCAGCCGGACCTCGGCACGACGCTCGTGTTCGCGTTCGTCTTGTTGTCGATGCTCTTCGTCGGTGGAGCAACGATGCGTCAGCTTGGGTTCTTGTTCGTGGCCACCGTGGTCGGAACAGTCGGCATCTTCCAACTGAACATGATCAAGGCATATCAGATCACACGTTTGACCGCGTTCATCGACCCAGGTTCGAGCTCGCTGGACGCCACTTACAACCAGGTGCAGTCCGAGATCGCTATCGGGTCCGGCGGCCTGTTTGGAAAAGGTCTCTTCGAAGGTACACAGACGAACCTGCAGTTCGTGCCGGTGCAGTCCACCGACTTCATCTTCACTGCGGTTGGTGAGCAGTTCGGCTTCGTCGGCAGTCTGGTCGTCATCGCTCTGTTTGGTCTGCTGCTCTTCCGCCTTCTGATAATCGCGACGAGTGCGAGAAGTAGATTCGCCTTCCTCGTGACGATCGGTATCGCAGCGATGCTCGCTTTCCACATCTTCGTCAACATCGGAATGACGATTCGGATCATGCCGGTCACGGGTTTGCCTCTGCCGTTCATGTCGGCAGGAGGAACCGTGTTCGTTGCGCTGAGCGCATCGATTGGTTTCGCACACTCGGCGTGGATCAGACGCAATTCGCCGGTAGGGGAGTGACGCAGGACCCGGGTTCACTGAACGCCTGTCACCTGAGACCTGGTTCCTGATAGCCTGTCGGCTTATGCAGCGAAGAGCAGATCAAGGGTGGATCGAGGTCATAACCGGTCCGATGTTCTCAGGCAAGAGCGAAGAGCTGATTCGAAGGGTGACCCGCTATCACCTCGCCAGGGTGCCGACCCAAACGTTCAAACCCTCGCTCGATTCGCGTTTCGCGATCGGAGAAGTGGTTTCGCATTCGCGCCTGTCCACCCAGGCGACACCTGTTGCCAACTCAGACGAACTGCTGCGGGCAATAGACGACCGAACCGTGGTTGTGGGAATCGATGAAGGTCAGTTTTTCGACGATGGACTCGTTCAGGTAGCTGAGATGCTTGCCGGAGCGGGCAAGAACATCATCGTTGCGGGGTTGGATCTCGACTATCTCGGTCGTCCGTTCGAACCGATGCCATCTCTCATGCTCCGCGCGGAGTACGTGACGAAGTCCCTTGCGGTTTGTCATCGTTGTGGAGGTCCTGGGTTGTTTACCCAGCGCGTTGTCCAGTCAGACGAGCTCGTGGTACTCGGCGCAACCGATGCCTACGAGGCGAGGTGCCGCCGATGTTACGACCCCCAAGAGGCATCGCAACAGACCCTCGACGTAGAAGTGGCCACCTGAGAGACGAATGACGGGTGACCGACTCTCGCCTTTCGGTCGTCGGAAAGCGAGGCGTCGGCCGAGCGATCGATGTTTGGATAACCGCTGACTTACAGCACTCTCTTGTTAACCTCTCGCTTGCCGCATTCGCGGCAGTAAGTTTTCCGATCCAGGACGGGTATGGCCAGCGTCCGAACGCTCGAAGCGCTGTCGACTATTCGACAGATCGTCTCGCGACACGTGCACTTCGACCATTTCGAGGTAGCTCGCAACATCGCTGGCTCTCACTTTCTCGTGAATCGCTCCAACGCGCATGCAACTTTGCATGATCTCACCCGAAAATGTCCGGGATCGGATCTACCAGAAGCTCGCCCCAACGGGCATTTGAAGGAGTTGATCCATGGGACTCTTCAGCAAGAAGACACCCACAGTTATTCGCAAGGGCAACGCAAAAGAGGAACGTCAGGTCAGAGTTGTGGACGGTCAAGAGGTTACCGTCCGGAAGTTCGCCAAATCTGATGAGGTAGTGAAGTCGTTAGGGACGACGACCAAGCAGAAGTCTCGCAAAGGAGCCCAGGCCCGGCGAAAGCCGAGAAACGGTTCACGGCCCGCGCCATCAAGAAGGCGCCCAGCGATGGAGATCATCGAGCCGCCCGAAACTGCGCGCAAGCAGATGCTTGTTCGCAAGAGCCCAACCCAAACCCAGATCGTCGTTCTCGAGGGCCCAGTCCTCGTCGAGCACTACGTGGCAAAGTCGGATCGTAAGTCGATCGTTGGCAACGTCTATCTCGGGAAGGTCAGGAATGTTCTTCCCGGCATGGAAGCAGCGTTCATCGACTTCGGTGAAGGCAAGAACGGTGTGTTGTACGCAGGGGACATCGACTATTCCGAGCATGATCTTTCAGGTAAGCCGAAGCGCATCGAGAACGTACTCCGCACGGGCGATGCCGTCCTCGTCCAGGTAGTCAAGGACGCCATGGGTCACAAGGGCGCAAGGCTCACCAACCAGATCAGTCTTGCCGGTCGGTATCTCGTTCTCGCCCCGAGCGAGGATGTGCGTGGCATCTCGCGACGCCTTCCAGACGACGAACGCCGTCGCCTTCGTGAGATCGTCGGCGATCTCAGGCCGAAGGGAACGGGGATCATCGTCCGCACCGCGGCCGAGGGTGCAACGGAAGAAGATATCAAAGGTGATATCGATAGGTTGAAGGCGATCTGGGATGAGATCGACACGAAGCGAGCAGATGCTTCTGCGCCTGTTCTGATCTATGAAGAGCCGCCGCTCGTCATCAGGGTGATACGTGAGCACTTCACGCGGGACTTCCGTAGGTTGCTGATCGATGAACCTGATATACACAAACAGGTACTCGATTACCTCGCGGGTACCGAAGCAGACCTCGTTGAGAAGGTAACGCTCTATAGAGATGAGCTAGCGCTCTTCGAGAGGTATCACGTCGAGGATCAGCTCCGGAAGGCTCTCGACCGCCGCGTGTGGCTCCCTTCGGGTGGGCATCTCGTCATCGACCGAACTGAAGCTCTGACCGTGATCGATGTCAACACCGGCCGGTTCGTCGGTTCGACGAACCTCGAAGAGACGGTGCTCCAGAACAATCTCGAGTCCGCTGAGGAGATCGCGAGGCAGCTCAGATTGCGAGACATCGGCGGGATCATTGTCATCGACTTCATCGATATGGAGTCCTCCAAGCATCAGGAGGCCGTGCTCAGAAGGCTCAAGGAGCACCTGGCAAAAGACAGGACGCGCACGCAGGTGTTCGACGTTTCTCATCTCGGACTCGTTGAGATGACACGTAAGAACGTGTCTGCGGGTCTGCTCGAGTCGTTTTCTGAAGTGTGCCAGCACTGCAACGGTCGGGGAGTGTTGCTCCACGAAGAAGCGGCCGTGACCGGTGTGCCTGCTCACGACGCAGGAGCGATCGAAGAGAGTTGACAGTTGACAGCCCAGAAATGGAAACTGCGAACTGTGCAGCGAACGCTGATACACTCTCCACGCGTTCCCGTGAGGGTTCGTATCACCGCGTTTTAGACGACCACACGGAAAGAACACCGAAGGATCATGTACGCGATCATCCGCGCCGGCGGGAAGCAAGCCAAGGTTCACGAAGGTGATGTGCTCTCGATCGAGCGCATCAAGGACGCGGACGAGGTGTCTTTCACGCCGCTGCTCATCGTGTCGGATGATGGCTCGGTCATCTCTGACCCTGCCAAGCTCAAAAAGGCGACCGTGACCGCTGAGATCGTTGGCGAATCCCATGGTCCGAAGATCGATATCTTCAAGTACAAGAACAAGACCGGTTACCGCCGTCGGCAGGGTCACCGCCAGAAGTACACCACCATCAAGGTCACAGGCATCAAGACCGCTGCCACAAAGAAGAAGGCGGCAAAGACAGGCAAAGCCGACAAGGCTGACGACGATGCCGGGGACAAGGAGTCTTAGCGATGTCGAAAACCAAAGCAAGCGGTTCATCCAGGAACGGTCGCGATTCGGCAGCGAAACGTCTCGGTCCCAAGGTGTTTGATGGCCAGACCGTCAACGCAGGCGCGATTCTCGTGCGTCAACGCGGAACACGCATCCACCCAGGTGACAACGTGGCAAGAGGTGGAGACGACACGCTCTACGCCCTCGAAGATGGCACCGTCAAGTACGGCTCTCGTCGCGGTCGCCGCCAGGTGAGTGTCCGACTCACAACAGAGTAGAACCTCGACGGTGGGTCATCTGACCTGCGACCTTTCGCGTCTGCCGGCTATTCGCTGTCCGCGAGTTACCGTCTACTGTCCCATGCATGTTCATTGATCGCCTATCCATCAAGGTTCGCGCGGGCGACGGCGGAGCGGGTGTCGCGTCGTTTCTGCGCCGCAAGGGCCTCCCAAAGGGCAAGCCGAATGGCGGGTCGGGAGGGACAGGCGGTGACATCACGCTCGTGGCAGACATCTCGGTTCCGACGTTGCTGAGATACGAGCGTCACCCGATCTGGAAGGCGCAAAGCGGCACTCATGGTGAGGGGGATCTTCGGCACGGTAAGCGAGGCGAAGACCTGTTCCTCTCTGTGCCTCTCGGAACGACGGTCAAGGACACAGAGGGCATCACAATCGCAGATCTCGTAGAGGATGGTCAACAGGTGTTGATCGCTCGCGGTGGCAAGGGAGGCAGGGGTAATGCAGCCTTCGTGACACCGAGCAGGAAGGCGCCGACGTTCGCCGAGCAGGGCGAGTACGGCGAAGAGGTGGACGCCCGCCTTGAAATGAAACTTCTCGCGGACGCCGCCTTGATCGGGTATCCGAACGCAGGAAAGTCGACCCTCATAGCTCGAGTGTCTGCAGCGAAGCCGAAGATCGCGGATTACCCGTTCACAACGCTCACACCGAACCTCGGCGTCGTGTCGGTCGGCGAACGAGAGATCGTACTTGCAGACATCCCCGGTCTGATCGAAGGCGCTGCCACAGGGAGAGGTCTCGGCCACGAGTTTCTACGTCACACGGAGAGAGCCAGGGCTCTCGTCGTGTTGCTCGATCCTTCCGACCTCCAGGACGACTCACTGCAACGACAGCTCGCAGTCCTCCACGACGAGCTCGAGGCCCATGACTCCGAGCTTGCAGCGCGGCCGAAGATCATCGCCGTCTCCAAAGTGGATACTCTGGAAGGTGGCGTGGTCGATGAGCTCGATCTCGGCCCGAACGTTATCGAGTTCTCCGCCCTGACAGGAGAAGGAGTCGACGCGCTGATGTTCCGCATTGCCGACGTTGTTCAAGAGGTCGAGCAGGAAACACCTGAACGAGAGGGGTACGTCCTGCATCGACCGTTGCGGGACGACTTCACCGTCCGTCGATCCGGTGGAAAGTGGATCGTGGAGGGCATCACTGCGGTTCGTGCGGTCAATCTCTCGGACCTCACCGACCCTGACGCAGCTGACTTCGTTTCGAAACGTCTCGAACGAAGCGGCATCGTCCAGGGCCTGGTCGATGCGGGTGCGGAACCTGGGGACGATGTGGAGATCGGCTCGATCGTCTTCACCTTTGACCCTCCCGCTGAAGGCGATGTGGAGGTCGAGCTGTGAGGCATCCGGTCCCCACCGGTACTCCGGTCGTCGTGAAGGTTGGATCTTCCAGCCTCTCGGGTCCGGGTGGCGGTCTTGACACGTCTTCCGTTGAACGCGTTGTCGAACAGATCATTGCTCTGTCCAAACGCGGCAATCCACCCGTGCTCGTGACTTCCGGGTCTATCGCGGCAGGCTTCCCTGCACTCGGCATGACAGAACGACCCACCGATATCGCAGAACTCCAGGTCGCCGCCGCTATCGGCCAAACGAGACTGGTGGAGAGTTACGCCTCGCGCTTTGCGAAGAGTGGCATCGCCGTGGCCCAGGTACTGCTGACCAAGGACGTTCTGGGGAATAGAGCCCAGTATCTCAATGCCAGAGCTGCCCTCGAGCGCATGCTCTCGCTCGGAGTGATCCCGGTTGTCAACGAGAATGACACCGTCGTGGTCGATGAACTGAAGCTCGGTGACAACGACCAGCTCGCAGCGATCACGGCGCACCTCGTCAGTGCGGGGATGCTCGTGATCCTCACCGATACTGAAGGCCTCTATACGGACGATCCGAGGTTCGCTGCTGATGCGAAGCTGCTTTCTGCGGTTGAACACTCGGACGTCGTACTGGACCGGATCAGACGTACGACAGGCGCAGGCGATCTCGGATCCGGGGGTGTCGCCACGAAGGTCGCTGCCGCACGCATGGCGGCCTTTTCAGGTATTCCAACGGTGATAGCCAGCGCATACGCTCTTGACGTAGTGGAGGCAGCCGTCTCGGGTGAAGAGATCGGCACGTGGATCGACCCGCGCGCCGACTCGCTCGCGGCACGAAAACTCTGGATCGCATTCGGACTTCCCGCCGCCGGAAGGATCACCGTGGACGACGGCGCGATCGACGCGATCCGCAACAGTGGAGGTTCTCTCCTGGCCGTCGGGCTCACCGGCGTGTCCGGGGATTTCTCACGCGGTGATGCGATTGAGGTGTTCGATGATTCACAGTCCCTGGTTGCCAAAGGCATAAGCCGATTCGGTTCGGATATCCTCGCCGAAGTGGCCGGTCACCACAGCGATGTCATCGGGGGTGAGGTCATTCATCGGGATGACCTGGTGGTGTTGGTGTAAACCCTGGACGGTATGGGATCCGATCTACGGTCTCCTGTCCACCGCCTTCCGTCTACGATTCGTTGATGCCGGCCGACTGGGATTCACCCGCTGATGTTCTTGCGTCTCTCGAAGACGTCGGCTATCTCGCCGATGATCGGATCAGCCAGGTCGTGTTCCTTGCTGCCAAGCTGGACAAGCCGATTCTCGCTGAGGGTCCCGCAGGCGTCGGGAAGACTGCCCTTGCCCTGGCACTGGCCGAAGCGACTGGTCGCAGGCTCGTGCGTCTGCAGTGTTACGAGGGACTCGATGAGGCCAAGGCGCTCTATGAGTGGGACTACCACAAACAACTCCTCCGGCTTCAGTCAGATGAAGGGGCGCAATGGGACGACCTCGAGGGTGACATCTTCTCTGAGGCATTCCTTCTCGAGCGTCCACTCCTCACTGCGATCAGATCTCAGGAGCCGGTGGTTCTGCTCATCGACGAGGCTGACCGTGTTGAGGTCGAAACTGAAGCGCTTCTCCTTGAGGTGCTCGATGCCTATCAAGTGACCATTCCTGAACTCGGAACGATCGAGGCGGTCACCCGCCCGCTCGTCGTGCTCACGTCGAACAACACCAGGGAGCTGTCCGAGGCGCTCAAGCGCCGCTGCCTCTATCTGCATGTCCCATACCCGACGATCGAACGCGAACGGGCGATCCTGCGTGCAAGAGTTCCCGACCTTCCCGAGCAGTTCGCAGACAAGATCGCTCGCACGATCGCATCGATACGCCAGATACCCACTCGCAAAGCACCGTCGGTCTCTGAGACAATCGATTGGGCCCGCACTCTTCTCGCTCTCGGTATCGATGAGCTCAGTGACGCGGCAACCGTGTCGACTCTCAACGTGCTTCTCAAGTACCAGACCGATATCGACCGGACGGCCAAGGAGCTTGGTCTTGACGTCGATGCAGGGATCGAGTCAGGGTGATCTCGACGCTTGCGGAGTTCGTCGACGAGCTCAGGGCGGTCGGGATCCCGGTGTCGATGGTCGAGGCCATCGACGCTGCGGGGGCCATCGAGTACACAGATCTAGCTGCCAGGGACAGTCTGAGAGCGACGCTCGGCGCGACCCTGGTCAAGAATCTGCGTCACTATGGGGCCTTCAACCGGGCTTTCGACGTGTACTTCGGTCTTGAACCGGTAGGTAGCCCCGAACCGAGCATGGACGATGGCCTCGCACCAGGGGAGGGTGCGGGCGTCGGCGCCGGCTCCGGCTCCGGCGAGGATCTTCTTGACTCGTTTGTTGACGCCCTCATCGGGGGAGACGGTGGCCGCCTCCGGAGACTCGTCTCCAGCGCAGTTGACAGATTCGCAGGCATGCAGCCGGGAAGACCTGTCGGGGGCAAGTACTACGCCTATCGGGTGCTGCGGCGTATCGATACGGACGAGTTGCTTGCCAGGCTGATCGCAGCACTCTCAACCGATCCCTCGACGGGAGAACTCGACGGTCGCATCGAGCGCGAACAGGCCGAGTCTCTTGTCCAGCAGGTACGTGAACAGCTCGAACAAGAGATCACAGGACGTCTCATAGCCGACAGGGGGCGCCAGCAGGTAGCAGCGAATCGGCGCCTTCCGCTTGTCGAGGATGTGGACCTGATGCACGCGACGAGGTCCGAGATCGAGGAGGTCACGCGAGCGATCAGGCCGCTCGCGAGGAAACTGGCGACTCGGCTCGGTCAGCGCAGACGGCACGGGTCCAAGGGAAGGCTCGACGTGCGTCGTACGATCAGGCGCTCGCTCGGACATGGGGGCGTGCTGCTCGATCCCCAGTTCAAACCCCCGACGAGATCGAAGCCGGAAATCGTCATCCTGTGTGATGTCTCAGGATCGATGGCGACTTTCGCCCGCTTCACGATGCAGCTCACCTATGCGATTTCCGCAGAGCTGGCCAGGGTGCGCGTGTTCGCCTTCATCGATGGCATCGACGATGTCACCAGCTACTTCTCGCCGGATATCGACTTTGTGGAGGGTTTGATCGCCATGAGCAGGGAAGCCGACATCGTGCGAAGGGACGGACACTCTGACTACGGAAGATCCTTCACCGAGATGTGGGACCGATACCCGGACTCGGTGACATCCCGATCAACGGTCATCGTCACGGGCGATGCGAGAAACAACTACCGAGACACGGGTCACGAGGCTTTTGAGAACCTCGTTGGCAGGTCGAGGGCGACGTTCTGGCTCAACCCTGAGCCGAGGCGATTCTGGGACACAGGCGACTCGGTGATGTCGAGCTACAGCGGGGCATGCGACGGTGTCGAGCAGGTCAGGACGCTGCGCCAATTGGAGGACTTCGTCGAGCGGGCGACGCTGCCGACCGCGCGGAAGCATCGTGTCGCCTCGCACTCGGTACTCGGGAACTAGAAGTTCCTGCGGAACCAGTTCTTCTCGAAGAGCACTTTGCCGAGGTGCCAGCGACGTCCGACCTTGCGCAGCTTGATCTGTGGCGTTGGTTCTGCGTAGAAGTCTCCGCCTCCAAATCCCGCTTTTCCGCCGCCCGTCTCGACAAAACACTCACCGTGTCCGTCGAACCGTTTCTCCTCGCCCCGACCGGTGATGCTCGAGGCGATGTTGTGAGCTACGACTTCTGCCTGTCGTTCGGCGAATACCCCCGCCATGGGCAGCGGTTTGCCCATCTTGAGAGAGATCCCTGTTACATCCCCGATTCCGTATACGCCTGGGGACCGTGTGTCGAGTGTGTGGCGGTCGACGGGAATCCAGCCCGAATCGTCCACAAGACCGGCGTCGCGGACTACTCGAGGTGCACGGTGGTGCGGCACATAGGCAAGCAGATCGAAGTCTGCGGTCGCGCCGTTGTCGAACGTGATGCGCTTGGTGTTCGCGTCAACCTCGAGCACCTGATGTTCGGGGTGATAGGCGATTCCAGCCCCTTCGACCATGTTGCGCACGCCCGCTGATACTTCGGGTCCGGTGACACCCATGGGTCCGGGCTCAGCGGCATAGAGGTCAACCTGTGTCGTGTCACCGATTCCTGCCTTGGTGCAGTAGTCACGGATCAGCATCGCGGCTTCGTACGGTGCCGCCGGGCACTTGTATGCCGGCGTCGCGGTGAGGACGACGATCTTGCCGCCCTCGAATGACTTGAGTGCGTCGCGGAGGCTCTCTGCGCCGGAAAGCGTGTAGAAGTTGTGGCCCGCCTCCGCCAAGCCTGGGATGATCTCTGGGGCGAGTTCCGCGCCGAGCGACACAACGAGATAGTCCGCGTCGAGGTGTTCATCGGTGAGGTACACGCGTAGCGTTGCAGGGTCGATCCGCTCGATCTCATCCTGAATGATCTCGATTCCTTTCTTGGTCAGGAGGCTGAGGGGTCTTCGAATCTTGCTTGCCGTGCGCTGGCCGGTCATCAGCCACAGCAGTGACGGTGCAAACAGATGGTCTCGCTCGCGGTCCACGACGATCACTCGGTGCTCGTCCGTCAGCCTTTTGCGCAGCGCCCGAGCAGTTACCACTCCGCCCACGCCGCCCCCCAGGATCACGATTGTCTTGGTGTCGGTCATATTCGTTCCTTCCTTGTAGGCGAGTCTCGGTTCAGAAGACGAGAACCCGCTCGGCTTCGAGCGTCCATTCGGTCAGCTCGTCCATGGTGCTGCGACGACATCCGCCTGCCAGCTCTTCGTCTTTGATTCCCCTGGCATCCATGCATGTGCCGCACACACCGACAGAACCTCCCCGCCTTGTCACCGGCTTGAGCAGTCGTTCGATGTTGTAGAAGCCGTGTGGCACGTTCTGGCCAGATTTGGCGCACGCAGCTGCGTCCCCGACGAGGAATACTTGTACGTCTTGGTCCCGTTTCCTCGCAAGCGTCCCGGCAAGACGCAACCCGTTGTAACTCCGTTCGGTCCCGTACGGTGGATCGTTGAGGATGATGAGCGTATGCACTATCGGGGATCCTTTCCCACTGTCACCGGCAGTCCCGCTTGGCGCCACTCGGGGAGCCCGTCCTCGAGGCGTCGAGCCGCGAACCCGTGGCTGTGTAACAACTCAAGGGCTTGGGGAGCGAGGACGCAGTAGGGTCCGCGGCAGTAGGCGACGATCTCAGCATCCTTTCTGAGGCTCGAGAGTCTTTGCTCGAGTTCTTCCAGTGGCATGGAGATCGCACCAGGAATGTGACCTGCTTCGTACTCCTCTCCCGGTCGCACGTCCAACACGATCACTGATTCGTCATCAGCGCGGGCGATTAGCTCAGCCCTTCCAACGGGATCGAGTTCATCGCGAGCTTCGAAATAGTCCTGCATCAGCTGGTTGACCTCTGCGTACCTGTCGCTCGCGAGAGCACGTAGGGAGGAGAAGAACCCACACACGGTTTCGTCCGCCATTCGATAGAAGACCCTCGTCCCTTCCCTGCGGGTTTCAACGAGTCTGGCTTCGCGCAACACCTTCAGGTGAGCCGAGGTGCTCGTCACACCCATAGAGGCGGTCTGTGCCAGGACCTCGACGCTTCGCTCTCCCTGACAAAGCAGGTCGAGCAACTCGATACGTTTGGGGTTCCCGACGGCTTTGCCGATGCGAGCGAACTGTTCGTACAAGCCTTCCTTGGCCAATCTACCCGTATGGTCCTCGACCATGGCAGTCCTTCGCTATTCCATAGAATAATGGAATAGCCTACCACAATAGTGAGTGGCGAGACATGGGCGCCGCGATGGCGGACATGCAATGCCGAGCACACTGCTAGAAGACGACACGACAACACGATACGGTGAAGATGCGGCGGCGGTGTCTGGTGCCCATGGGTCGCGTGTTTGCTGCTCTCCTGCTGGTTGCCGCGTTGCAGCTGCCGGCTACGTGTTTCGGGATCGGCATGCCGTCCGGTGCTGTGGTCGTTCGCCCGTTCGCCCCTGTCGGTAGGTGGGCCGGTCATTGGGGAGTCGACCTTGCCGAGCCGCTCGGGTCCTCGGTGCATTCGATCGGGCCCGGAATCGTGCGATTCGCCGGAACGGTTTTCACGAATACCACCGTGTCGATTGACCACGGGGCAGGTGTGGTGACGTCGTACTCGTATCTGGACCATTTCGTGGTGCGAAGAGGAGACCGCGTGTCGAGAGGAACAGTCGTTGGCTTCTCCGGCAACCATGGCGACGTCGAGGCATTTCATCTGTCCGTGAGGGTCGATGGCCGCTACATCGACCCGGTGATGCCGCGATGGTGTGACCGAGCACCATCGCGTGGACTCTATCTCGCTGGGAGCCACGCAAACTATGCTATTTGGCGTGCAAGGGATTCTCGGCGGCACGTTCGACCCGCCACACAACGCCCATCTCGCAATGGCAAGGGCCGCATACGTCCAGCTGCGTCTCGATTCGGTATGTCTCATGCCGGCCGGAGACCCGTGGCAGAAGCGCGAATCCGATGTTTCAGATGCTTCTGACCGGTGGGAGATGACGGTGCTACTCGCTGCCCAGCATGACTGGCTCGTTGCCGACGATACTGAGATCTCAAGAATCGGTCCGTCATATACGATTGAAACGGTCGAAGAGTTTGACGAGCGTCCGGTGCTCATCCTCGGAGCCGACGCTGCCCTCGGGATCCCAACGTGGCACAGGGGCTATGAGCTTGTGAACTTCGTGGATTTCGCCGTTGCCCCGCGGCCGGGAATCACGATGGAAGACGTCGAACGCGCCGTGGGGTCTTCGGTGATACCCCTCGACATGGATCCGATCGAATTGTCATCAACGGAGATCAGAGAGCTTGCCTCTGCTGGTGCCGACTACCGCCATCTCGTGCCCGGTGCGGTGCATGAATTCATAGAGTCCAATCGTTTGTATGCCTCGACGTGATTCTCTTCATGGTCACTCCCTATCATCGTCGCGAATGAAGAAGAACTCACCAGGCGCCACCCCTGACGCCATCGAAGCCGCCAGGGTGGCTGCCAACGCAATCGACGGGAAGTCTGGTGAGGACATCTCTCTCCTCGATCTTTCGAATCTTCTGGTTGTAACCGACGTGTTCGTCCTTGCAACGGGCACCTCGCGTCGTAACGTTCTGACGCTCGTTGACGAGGTCGTTCACGCCCTGAGAGGTCTCGACAGGCAGCCCATCCGCAAGGAAGGCACAGACCATGGACAGTGGGTCCTGCTCGACTACGGAGATGTCGTAGTCCATGTGTTCGACCGCCAAACGCGTGAGTATTACGACCTGGAAAGACTGTGGGGCGATGCGCCTCGAATCGAGTTTGCACCAAGCACGTCCACATCGAAGCCCTCGTAGACGTCCGTTTCGCTCTGGTCTGCGAATCGGGGCGATCCCGTCGGCAAGATCGTGCAGAACGGTGTGGAAACCTTCCGAACCGCGCATGGCGCTACCGAGCAGGCAGATGTATAATCGTCCAGGAACCCAGTTATACCATGGGTTTTCACTCGTTTGGGGGCTGTAGCTCAGCCTGGCAGAGCACTTGACTGGCAGTCAAGGGGTCAGGGGTTCGAATCCCCTCAGCTCCACGGGAGAGAGAAACGCTGGAACCCTAGCTATGGCTGGGGTTTCGGCGCGTCTGGGGGTGTCCATTCTCCATGGCGGGCGCCCGTTGTGCGCCTCGGCGGCGCCTATCCGGCGCCTATCGTCCGTCGAACATCTCCGCAAGGCGCTCCACGGCCTCGCGCTGCATGTTCGGTAGGACGGCCGAGTACACGTCCAACGTCACGCTGATCGACGAGTGGCCGAGTCGTTCTTGAACGACCTTTGGCGACTCCCCGGCTGAAAGCAGCGCAGTGGCATGGCTGTGGCGAAGCTGGCGGATCGTGATGGTTCTGAGTCCTGCCGCTCTCGAAAGAGCGACGAATCGCTTTCCGAGCCGGTCGGGTCGGAGATACGCACCGAGCTCGTCGGCCACGACCCATTCTCCGGGGTTCCATGCCTCGCCCGCATCATCGATGCGGAACTCACTCGAGGAAACACTCCACCGACCTGAGCCATCACCGGTCAGCGCGGTCATATGGCGGCGCTAACCGTCGCCTCCAACCTCCGCGCGGGTCTCGCCGTCTGCGTCGGAGTAGATCACGACGATCGATGGGATGTGCTCGACGAGCACGGTTACCGGAACGCCGAACGACTCAGTGAGGGCGTTCTCGAGGTCCTGCACCGGGGGAAGGCGCCTGCGCCGGTGATGACGATCGACACGTTCGAACCCTCCACCTCGACACGGTCAAGTGCGAGTTCGGGTATGGCTTCGAGCCAACTCTCGACTTCTTTCTGGGCATCGGATTGCCTGGCTGAAGTCAAAAGAACGCTCGATACCGTGAAGGCGAGCGGGATGGCGATGAGGATGGCCGCGGTGACGACCGTGAAGGCCACCCGCTTGATCTCGATTGCGTTCTCCCGCATATTCGTGATCGGCGCGAACCCAGTGAGAGCGAACACGACCATGGCTGCGAGAACGATCGAAACGAGGTTCGTCAGCAACAGCATGAATGCCCCGAACGCATCACCGTACATGCCGGCGTGGAGCGTGAGGCCGACAACACCGAGCGGTGGAACCAGGGCGACAGCGATCGCCACGCCGGCGATGGATGCCGACACGCGCTTGTTCACGTTGGCGAAAGCTCCTGCGGCGCCTGCGGCGAGGGCGATTCCCATATCGATGAGGTTCGGGTTGACGCGCGACGTCGTGACCGTTATCGGCCATCCGTTCACTGCACCGGCCGCCGTGCCGATGATCGGAGTCATCAGCGGAGCGATCAGCATCGCTCCGCTGACGACCGCTGTTGAGTCCTGGAGGATCCCGAACGTCGCGATGGCGACCGAGAGCAGCAGCATGACCTACCAGGCGACCAGCTTGTTGGCGCGGTCCGGCTGCTCGAAATAGAGGCTGTCATCTATCTCGTCTCTGCGGGCATCTCCCACATCCTGGAGCATCATCCAGTCGCGAAGGATCTGGGACACAGATCCCGCATCGAGGTCGACCAGAGTCCCATCGGAGTGGTGCCGGATGCCGTATGCCAGCATCACCCCACCAAGTACGACCGATCCCGCGGCGAGGGCGACGATCAGACCTGAGGCCACAGCTTCGGGCAACGCGAACGTCAGCCCGGCAACGACAAGGAACAACGCTCCGCGAGCAAGATCGAGCACCCACGTGTCCGATCCTCGATTCCTGATCGCCCCGATGGTCACCACCAACCC
>BTQL01000021.1:0-32276 GCA_036985855.1 Acidimicrobiia bacterium
CCGGGTTCCCGCCGATGCCCCCGTGAATCAGTACTGGTCGGCGGTGGCCTACGATCGCGAAACGCATGCCCTGATCCGTGACATGCCGTCTTCGAGCCGTGCGTCCAATATGCCGGATCTGCAGAAGAATGCCGACGGCACGGTGGATGTCTGGTTCGGTCCCGAGGCGCCCGAGGGGAAAGAGTCGAACTGGATTCCGACGAATGCGGACGGTCGGTTCGAAGCGCTATTCCGCTTCTTCGGCCCGGAGCAACCGCTGTTCGACAAGACCTGGGTGCTGCCCGATATCGAGAAAGTCGGATAACGACTCCGGCCCTCGGCGACGAACAGTGCGTACTTCGACTGTCGGAAGTCGTTCAACACGATAACCCACCACGATGACGTCTCAACGTTTGCCGATGTGCTTGCACCATTCGGTGCCGCGGTGACCGATCCTGGCAACTCAATCGCATCAAGGTTGCCCCTGATCACGCCGATGGAGTGCATGCGTACGAAATGAGGAGTCGATGCGAACGGAACGACACCCGTGCGATGACAGAACCGAGCGCCGTCGAGGTGATCGTCTGCGGAGCGATAAGACCGACCGCGGTGCAGGCATGCTCAAGTGCGGCATCTGTGCGGGTCCCCTTGCCGACCACGAGATCGGAGATCACGCGAATCGGGTCGTGGAGCGGATGTTGAGAATCGGATTCCCGACACCCGTGGGGACAAGGCTGCCGTAACAACTACTGCAGACCGCCACACTCGATAGGGTGCCGCCCTCTGGTCCAAGACCGCACCTGTCGCGGAGACGATTCAGCGCGGCAACAACGGTGCCGGCCCTGGGGGCTCCCCAGGGATGACCCAGCGATGAGGGGCGGGTACGTCGCCTCGACGGTCGGTGAGGAACCGTCCGAACAAACCTGACACTTCTGCCGGGGACATGGCCCCGTTCCAGCATTCGTCGTCCCGCGTTTCGCACGGGATCTCGTTCCCTGCACGAACGAGTGCCCAAGCGGCAGAGCGATCGCTCCTTCCGGAGACGGCATCGAGATCATCGATCCACGCGAGGAATTCGGCGAACATCTGCCTGGTCACGAGGCCAGCCTCGCACGTATCATCGGAAGGATCGCAGCCGACGGAAAGCCCATTGCGTGTCCTCCATGTGTAAGCGCCTTGCGCTATCCACGTGCTCGTGGCAAATCGGAGTTCCTGTCTGTCCCACGTTCTCTCCCCGTCCTCGCATGCAGGATCCTCGTACTCGAACCACACCTCGAGGGGAAGTCCGTCATCCAGACGCGTGTTGCCGAGCCACACCATCTTGGTGATACCGTCGAACGCGATCAGATCTGCGCGGCCGTCACCGTCATAGTCCGCAGCCCGGATATCAACCAGACTGTTTGGAAGACCCTCCGGGCGAGCCACACTCGTCGCTGAGCGATAATCGTCCGCCGCCAGTGCGACCGTGACCGTCCCTTCCTGAATCGCCCACAGGTCCGGGCGGTTGTCGAGGTCGAAGTCGCCGAGGAAGTACTCCGATGCCCCCGTCGAAGGATTCGGGCCGGTGAACAGCACGGACGTTGAGCCGTTGTCCGGGTTGATAGCCCATACCGTCACCGTGTCGTCTTCGACGACGAACAAGTCGATTGCGCCGTTCACATCGAAGTCTGCCGTGCTGATCCACGGACGACCGGTCGGTGTTGGTACGTTCGTGACTGTTGATGTCTCTGCAGCGAATTCACCAAACGCCCGGCGCACCATGAGGCGAATCAGACCGTTCTCATCGGTCGCTATCCACAGATCCTGCCCTCCGCGACCGTCCAGATCGCCGAATCCCATCGCCAGGGAACGCCGTGCCAGATCGCCGATGCCTGACACGACCGACACCCGCGACGAGCAGGCATTGTGGCGTCGCGAAGCCAGGGAGGCGTCCACCAACAGATCCGATCCGAGCACCTTGATGCGGATAACATCCACCGCACCGTTGCCGTCAGCGTCGGCGAGCACCGTAACGAGCGTATCGCGGTTCGCCCTCGGCAGTACCCGAATCGAAGCGGCAGGACCCGTGAAGCGCGCCGGATCCGTGAGTGGCTCGTATGGCGCCGGCAGCGAGGTCATGCCGCTAAAGCGCGGACCTTGCCACGCGAAATGCATCGCGTCCTTCGAGCCGATCCACAGGCCGCCCCAACAGAAACCGGCATCGAGGAACGGTTGAACCCACCCGTCGGGAAGGTCCGTGACAAGAACGTTGTCGGCCCGGAACGGATTCCGCCGCGAATTCACGTCGAACGCGGTCCCGAACGTATGTCGCGACATCCGCAGACTGCCACTGATGGTCCTCGCAGCCGCCGAGTAGGTCGTTGTCCCATCGATTGGGTAGCGATCTCCCGAATCGATGGTCGCTTCGATCTGGGTTGCAGCCTGCTCGAGGGCAGGCAGCAGAAGGGGGTGCACGTCGAGCGTATTGTTCGACCCCGGCAGCTGCCATGGCACAAGTGCCTCTTGCACCTGGGCGACGGATCGGCCGAACAGCCCGGCGAATTCGCCGCGCAGCAGCGTGTCACGACTCAGCCAACCTGTCTCTTGCGCGTGAGGCGTGCTCACGCGCCTGGCGCCACATGAACTCGACTCGGTGAATGCCGGCCACGCTTCGCCCTCACCGCCTGTGGCGTAGGCCGGAAGTGGACCCACGAACACGAATATGAGAACAACCGCCATACCGACACGAAGAACACGTGGCATTCCAACACGATATCGATCTTCACCCAATGCCGCAGGCGTTCCGGAACCGTCGCTCACCGTCGGTGATACGCTCAGGGGAAACGTGATTCGACCCAAGGAGCACCATGCAGTACACGTTCGGAACCGTCCTATCCGGCACGATGGAAGAGGTCGAGGAGATGGTGACCGCGGCCCTGGCAGAGGAAGGTTTCGGCGTCCTCACCAGGATCGACGTCCAGGCCACATTGAAGACGAAGATCGACGTTGATCGCGATCCCTATGTCATCCTCGGCGCATGCAACCCAAGCCTCGCGAACGGCATGATCGAGCTGGACGAGGAGATCGGTGCGCTGTTGCCGTGCAACGTGGTGTTGCGCCAGGACGGGGACGGTGTTGCCGTCCGGTTCCTGGATCCAGATGCGATGATCGAAGTCGTCGATGCAGAGGGGGCAGACGTCATTGCTGCCGAAGCACGGGAGCGACTGAGTCGGGTTGCCGCTGCGATCGCATGACACTGGGTGCTGTTCGCACGGAGATCGAACGGCTGCATCGTTTCTTCGAAGACTGGTTCACGGGTGGGGATGGTCACTCGATCACGGAGTTCTCGGACTGCCTTGACACTCAATTCTTCATCGTGTCTCCAAGCGCCGAGACATTGGACAAAGAGACAATCGTTGCGGGTGTCGTCGCGCATTTCGGGCAGGGCCGGGTCGAGATCACCATCGAAAACGTCTCAGTCGCCAGAGAGGATCGCGGGCTCATTGTCGCTACCTACGAGGAGCATCAGCACAGACAGGGTCAACGAACCGTGCGTGTGTCCACGGTCGGGATGGCTGCCGACGCGGATACCCCCGGTGGATACCGTTGGCTGTTCGTGCACGAAACGTGGCTGGTGCCGCCGAGTGACGCCTAGGTGAAAACACCTTCGAGCAGGTAATCGATCACATCCGCAGCCGAATAGCTCGTCGATCCTGTTGGGGCGAACCTCGCTACCCCCTTGGCATCGTCACCCGATGTCACGAGTGTTGCTTCGACTTCGCCGTTCCGTTGGATCTGAGGCATCCCGATGTTCGCTATGAGTGAATTGCACAGGCATTTTCGGCCAACGGTGTCCGCGATGTCTCCGCCCTTGCGCACGTAGTCCTTGACGGGTTCAGATGGGCATCGCCAGCCGATGGTCGCATCCTCTCGCTGGTACGCGTGGCGCAGATAACCGAGATCGCAGATTCGGGTGCGCTTCTCGTACACCCGCTCATTCGACAGGGTTTCATCGAGCAGCAGCACCTTGAAAGGGAAACCCGTTGGCGACGCAACCGCGTCTGTGTATACCTGGAGCGCGTCCCTGCGAGACTGCTCGATCACCTCGTCCTTGATCTCCCTCGTGAACCCCGACTCATTGCAGTAGGCGAAGGCCGTGCCGACCTGTACGCCTACCGCCCCATCCCTGATGGCCTCTTCCACCTTTTCAGGCTCGCCATAACCACCAGCCAACCAGAAGGGCTTTCCAAGGTCCGCGATGGCCTGCAGGTCCGGAACATCTCGTTCACCGTAAATCGGCTCTCCATCGGCGGAGAATTCACCCCTCTTGCGAGGCGGCGCATTGTGTCCTCCCGCGACGGGAAGCTCGACCACGAACCCGTTCACCTCTCCGTTCGCCTTGGTCGCGAGCATCCTGGCAAGAACGTGCGACGAAACAATGGCGAGGAAATCGGGCCTGCGCAACCTACCGACGAGGTCTTTCGCAAATGCCTTCGGACTGAACCGGATGAACGGATCACCTTCGTCGGTGAGACCCTTGACATCGACCTTCAATTCGACGTCGAAACCTTCCGCGAGACGATCGAGAATTCCAGGGATCTCACGAGGGATGCCGGCTCCCATCAGGATGTAGTCGACCCCAGCAAGCATCGCGCCGTAGAGACAGGGGAGTGTGGTCACCTGGATCTTTTCGAGGAAGTTGACTCCGACCGGATTGCCGTGCCCTTCCTTGGCAAGGAACACCTCCGCGAAGTTGGCAACGACGATGAGCTCCTCCACCTTCTTGGACGTCTTCATCTTCGCCATCGGTTTGACCGCGAATCGCGCGTCGGGATCCTTCCCGCCCTCGATGAAGTACTTGTCGAGGATGCGCTGAGCGGCGTCCTTGAAGGGGAATGCGGCGAGAGCCCTGCGCATGTGGCCCCCAGGATCTCCTGTTTCGAGTCGTCTCGCGAGGATCGCCCCGAGCGCAACACCGGACACAACACCGAGTTGTCCTGTGGACGAAACCGCATTGGCGAGGCGCCAGTCCGACACCGCCGCACCCATGCCGCCCTGAATGATGACAGGGAGATGTCTCTTCATTGTCCAGCCTTCGATGGGTGACGCTGCCGGCGATCCGGCGCAGCCGTTCGTTCGACCTGTCAATGGTACAGAAGGTTTCGTTTCCAGTGCCGCAGCCGAACCCGGCCGTTCCGCCCCTTCCGCCCTGGACACTAGGCAACCGGCGCACACCAGGATGACTCCCGTCGAATCGTGGATTCCTGGTAGAATGTCGACGCGCAGAGGAGAAGAGCAGTGGCATTTGAAGTCGTCGAATTCCGCGAACCGACGCCGCAACCCGGTCAGCCGATCCCAGAAACCCAACAGCGGACTCTTGGGACCTTCGAGGCCGAAGCCGAAGCGATCGACCACGGCCGAACCGCATGGCGCACAGAGCGCAAATCGGATACGACCGATGTGATGTGGTGGATCGTTCGCGTCCCCGGTGAGACACTGTGCCGCTGGATCGCCGATAGGGGGAATGCCGAGGAGCAGATCCTCGACCTCACGACCAACAGCCTTGTTCCTCTCCGGTAACGCGACGTATCGCTAGGTCGTTTCGCGCCGGTACCATCTGGCCGATATGAGTGATACCACTACCACCATCGTTGAAATTACTGAAACGGCCCGTGACCAGATAATCGCGCTGCGAGACGGTGAAAACATCCCCGACTTGCATCTCGGATTGAGGATCACAGGTGTGGGACCGCAGGGTTTTGTCTATGAAACATCCTTCCTCCGCGCCGATGACATCGCCTCTTCGGACGTCGTCGAAGATCACGGAGGCTTGCCGGTGGCCATCTCGCTCGACAGTGTCGAAAACCTGAGGGGTGCGGTGCTCGACCTCTCCGGAGAGGGGGCCGGTCCTGGACTTGTGATGCGAAACCCGAATGTCCCTTCGCCCTCGCTCGGAGGAACCGATCTGGGCGATCTCGAGTTGACGGGCACACCCGAAGAGAAGGTGCGAACGCTGCTCGAGGAGCGCATCAATCCGGCGATCGCCTCCCACGGCGGCGTAGCCAATCTCATTCGTGTCGAAGGCGACGTCGCCCATCTGGAGCTGGGCGGAGGTTGCCAGGGCTGTGGTCTTGCGGCCGTGACCCTCCGGCAGGGAATCGAGCGAGCCATACTCGATGCGATACCTGAGATCACCGAGGTCGTGGACGTGACCGACCATTCGATGGGTATGAATCCCTTCTACGCCTAGATGTCACAACCGGGGACGTAGCCGGATAGGCCCTACTCGGTATCGAGAGCTTCTCGCATCGATCTCGTCATCTCGAATGCACTTCTGCCGCCGTCGTCACCGAGACGAGGCAGATTCGCGGAGCGACGGTTGTAGTAGGAATCTCGTTCTTCAAGGGGCGGATCGAAGCCGGTCGTTTCTTCCTTCTTCGGGCTGGGAGCAACGGCAGGTTCGTGATCAAGTTCTGGATTTGCGCTGTCTGCCTGTGGGGCAGCGGGTGGAGCTTCCAGGTCCTCTGGCAGAGTCGCTGCAGTCTCAGCCAGGGCAGCGAATCGGTCTTCCAGTTGATCGGCGAGCGTGCGCAGCGTCGAGACTC
Organism: Acidimicrobiia bacterium; assembly: GCA_036985855.1. Lineage (GTDB taxonomy): Bacteria > Actinomycetota > Acidimicrobiia > Spongiisociales > UBA5794 > B3-G11. Next base: position 6,564 of record BTQL01000021.1, read on the forward strand.
GCTCGGACAGGGCACGGTGTTCCGCTTGCACCGTGGATGAATTCTCTTCGGGAGAAACCTCTCCTGCGGTTCTGTGAGCCCGAGCCACGATGACAGCCGCCTCTTCTTGGGCCGCGAGGAGCGTTGCCTCAGCGCCACTCTTGGCTTTCGTCGCGGTCGACTCTGCTGTCAACTGGGCGGCCTTGACGGTCCCGGCCGCCTCCGCTCGCGCCTCGTCGAGAATCGTTTCAGCTTCCTGGCTCGCTTCGGTCATCAACTTGAATGCGTCATATCGCGCCTTTGCGAGCAGCTCACGCGAGGCGTCTTCGACCTGTTTCCTTGCGGTGTCAGCTGCCGCATCGAGCGCGGCTTCGCCTGCGGCAGCTGACTCGTCAATACTTTGATCGGTCGTCATCGACCTACTCCTGCGTGCATCGGCACGCTCCGCTTGCCCTCAGAACCCTATCGGCATCCTACGCCCAAAGTTGAGCGAAATTTGGGTCGTTCGACCTATAGGGCGTTCCACGCTCCTATGGCATCGAGCGTATCGAGGATCTCTCGTAGTTCGAGACGAAACTGCTCACGTTCGTCTTCAGATCCGTCGAGCAGCCCCCTGCTGGCGGCCAGCTTGATGCCGGTCGCGAACAGTGCCGTCGACACTGCTTCCTGATTCGAAATGTCGCCATGGGCAGCGAGTTCTGCGCCCATATCCAGTGCATGTTTTGTCAGGGGTTCCTCGGTGAGTGGCACAGAGCCTTCAAGAGCAAGGGTTGCGGCGATCACGTAATAGGACTCGAAGAACGGCCGGAGCACGATCGGGCTCTTCGGATGGAACGACTCGCGGTCGAATCCGACGGTAGTTCCACCGCTATCGTCGCCAACCGCATAGTGGCCGAGTTCCTGGTTGATTTCCTGCGCGAAGTCGTCGCTCGGTGAGAAGAAGAATTCGAACTTCAGCAGATCCCTGATCTCGAGTGCATGTGCGACTACCGATTCGGGAATCACTTTGCCTGCTCGTCTCGAGCACATCCCGAGGCAGAGTTCGGTGATCGCGGCGTTGACGAAGAAATGGATGATGGTATTGCGGTAGTAGGCAGCGGCGAGGTGCTTGCCCTCAGCGATCGAGTACACGCGATGCCTGAGACCGTCAGTGCGGCTCACGACGCCTGAAACAACGAGCGCATCGAGCGCAGCTTCGATCTCGTGGTTCGAGGCGAACGGTAGATCATCGGTGATCGGAAGGTCCCTCTCAGCAACGAACGACATGAACGGTGCGATCCGCTCGGCGGTGTCCGGAATCGTCAGGCCGTGTTTCTCCTCGGAGAGAAGGGCGAGGGTCACCATGCTGATCGCTGTGATCGGAGTGACATCGTTGATCCTCGTGCTGACCTCGAATGCGATCTTCGGAAGCGTGAGGCGTCCCTTTTCAGATGTCAGATCCTCGTCGCGGCCGATCCGGCTGCTCAGCGGGAGCGGCTCGCCGAACCGAACATAGATTCGGCCGTTCTGTCGACGCAGCGAACCGAGGAAACGCAGGGCCCAGGCGAAAGACTCGGCCTCCTTCTTTCCGCCGCGCTGTTCCTCTGCATAGGAACCGACATCGGTTATCTGATCGTAGTTGATCGATACCGGGACGAGGATGACGTCATTCGTGATCCCACGCTGGTAGGAGTCCGCAACATACGCGAGCAAACCCATCTTGGGCTCCCTCAGCTTTCCGCTCCGTGATCGACCGCCCTCGATGTACCACTCGAGGGCGAACCGCTTCTCGAGCAGATAGTCGAGATACTGTCGAAGAACGAACTTGTACGGCTCGTTGTCGCGGAACTCTCTTCGAATGAAGAAGATCCCGGACCGTCGCAGAAGCGGTCCGATGAGGAAGAAGTTCATGTTGATCCCACCCGCCGTGTTGTTCAGGGGGAGGCCGTTTTCGTACAGGACGTGTTGGAAAACGAGATGATCGAAATTCGACTTGTGCGAGGGAAGAAAGACGAGCGGATCCTCCTCGGCGAACTGGTAGATCGACCTCAGTTCGGTCTCGGAGTAATCAACATCGTGATGTGCCGTCCTGATCGCCTTGGTGGTTATGCCGTTGACAACATCGATGACGTAAGGCGAGTGTTGGGCCGCGATCTCCTTGAGGTACCTCCCCATCCTCTGCCTCATGCGCTTTTCGGGTTTCCCCTCCTGCGTTGACAGGCGCTTGACACCGGACTGGAACGGCCGGCTCCAAAAGAGGTCTTCGCGCAAGAACTTCGGGACTTTGTAGCGCAATCCTCTGACGCGACGTTCGGCGCGTTCGAGAGACAGCCACGCCTGGAGGGCAACGTACTCGCCGAGCGTTGTTCCGTCGGCGGGGCCACGCCCGGTCGGGGCGCTCCAGCGTTTCTCCAGGTCGCTGCGCCTCGCGGGATCCCCGAGGACCACCCGACACCGATCCGGATAGCGTGCCAGGATCCATCGTTGCATGAGAACATTCGGATCGCGGGGGTCCCCTGGTTTGAAGAGATCCGACAGTCTGACACGACGTACGCCGTCGAGTTCCTGTGCGAGCCAGACCACACGTATCGGCACGCACAGAGGGTCATCTTCGCCCGCCAATCGCTCACCGATGAGGGGGTCGACCGAAACGAACCTTCGCTGTCTCCGGGACGGAGGGAGGTTCAAGATGTCGATCGGGTCGTGGATCGTGCCGACCTCGTCTTCGATCCACGAATGGATCAGGCCGGCCTCGAGCGCGCTGGACGCATCGACGAGAACAACATAGGGTCCCGACTCGGTTGGCCAGGAACTGGCAACAGCATGCCGGTCCGTATCGGTGACCTCGGTCATTGGCGGTTAGTCGTCTTCTGGTGTTGGCAGTATCTCAGTCACTGCCCCCAAGACGGTTGCCGCGGCTGTCGCTGCGGTTTCGGCTGCCAAAGTTGCAAAGCTCGATGCCGCAGTCGCTGTTTTGCTCGCAGTCGTCTGAGGGTCCGATACAGCCTCGCCGAGATACGAAACGATCTGTGAGACGAGATCTTCTGGGAGCGCATTCTTCATGTAGTCCGCAACCATCGTGACGACTTCGAGGACCTTGTCGGCCGACAGACCGGTTCTTTCCTGGATGTCTCTGATGAGGTCGTCCACGAACCCTCCCCCGATTAGCGTGCAAGCAGCATACCTACCCGCTATCGCAGCGGATCCGTCAGCTCCATCCGAGTTCATGCAGCCGTGCATCGGTGAGTCCGAGATGATGACCGATCTCGTGGAGAACCGTCTTGTGTATCTCTCGACCGAGTTCGCTCTCATCCAGGCGCAATGCGAGGTGTGGTTCGTAGAAGATCACGATGCGATCGGGTGCGACACCGAAGTAGTCGTGGCCGCGCTCCGGGAGCGGAATCCCTTCATAGATGCCCAGGAGCCCTCCGCGGGTCGGGTCCTGTTGGGCCGTCGGTCGAGGCTCGACAACGACGACCACGTTCTCCATCTGATCGGTGACCCAGCCGGGCAGTGTATCGAGGGCATTCCTCACTTCGGTCTCAAAGGCAGCGACATCCACAGGATCAGCGTACCGCCAAGGAGATGCCGCGCCGGCAGGGACGACAATGCGCCGGACCTGATCTCCGCTGCACACATGAGATGCACGATCGATGGAGCATTCCGGTCCTCGGGATGCCGTACCTGCTCGATGACCGGGTATACCCCCCAGGGTTCTTGATATCGGCAGAGCGACCAGACCGTTCGATCCGTATACTCACCGTCTCCCGGGCGATTAGCTCAGCGGGAGAGCGCTGCACTCACACTGCAGAAGTCACTGGTTCGATCCCAGTATCGCCCACTTGTACGAACGCACTTCTGACGGTGTGGCGTCCATCCACCCGATCCCTCGAACGCCGTCCTGAGACAGGGGGTTCGCCGTCATCCCCTTCGGACCACCAGCAGCCATATACCTATCGATGCGAGGATGGCTGGTCCAAGCATGTGCGGCAACAGCGGTCTCCCTGTAGAAAGTATTGCCACCGCTAGACCGCCAGCAACCACGATCAGAACGGTACCGATGATTCGCCTTGTCATTCTGCGTCTCCCTGTTGTCATGTATGTATCGCTACGGCGAGCAGTATGAATCCAATGAGTGCGGCGGTAGCGAGAAGTCCGGTGAGGATCCCGAGGCCGATTCTCAGGTTCCGTGACTGAGTACCCATGTTGCGTCCCTTTCTCTGGGTCGGTTTATTCGTACACCAACGCCTGGTAGACAGGTTTTTCAGTTGTTTCGAGCGCCGGGATGGCGCTTGCGATCGCTGCGAGGACGGTGACGATCATCAGCCATAGGAAGATCCCGAGGATCGAGAAACTGGTGACGAGCGGTGCTTGAGTGAACATGATTCCTGTGATGGTCTCAACAAGAATCGTTGCGGGGATGGACACGGCGATTGCGACCACCCAGCTGAGGATGGCGATCAGTATGCCTTCGGCGATCACCACCTGAAGCACTGTTCCGGTGGAGGCGCCTACCGCGCGTATGACGCCGAGCTCGCGGCGACGCTCGAGCACACTGATGCTCATCGCTTCGATCAATCCGAGACCTCCAACAACCGAGATCAGGACGGCCATGATCATCAGCAAACCAACGATGATCAGAAGATGGTCATCAAGGGATTCACGACCCTCGCTTGCTGTTGCGATGGTCACGACACCGACCTGGTTATCGGCAAGGCGTTCGCTGACTGCACCCAGCATCGAAGGGGAGTCATGACCTGCTATCCGGATGTGATTGGCGGATCCGTTCGCGCCGATTCCGACCGGGCGATTGCTGGCGTATGCGACTCCTGTTCGACCACCGGTGAGCTGGCGGACCTTCCCAACGACTGTCCACGACGTCCTGAGTCCGTTGACCTCGATCGAGATCGTGCTGCCAACGGTTGGGGCTGGATCGTCAAGGACCTGGGTGACGACGACGGCATTCTGGTCACCCGGATGCAACCAACGGCCCTCCAGCAGCGGGTAGTCGATCATCTCGGTATTGGGAGGTGGAATGAGGAGTGCGAAGGAATCGCCGGTACCCCCAATGGGCAGCTCTATCGCTGCTGGATACTGGTTCCAGGTCTCCAGTTTGCTGATCTGAGGTATGTCAGCCAGGATCTGCTCCAGTTGCTGGTTCGGGTAGGCTCGATCGAGCTGGACCGCGAGGGCATAAGCGCGGGCGTCGAACTCGGTCTCGACGGCGCGATCCCAGGCCACACCGGTGTTGAGCGCAACCATGAACGCCGCGCCTCCGAGGGAGATTGCAAGGACCGTGAGGACTGTGCGGGACCGGGTTCGGAAGGCGTTGCGTATCCCAAACGTCGTTGTTTGTCCTAACCAACGGACCCTGCCGAGCCATCCACCGCCGATCGCGCCCAAACGTGTTGTTATGCCGTGATCGGTGATCACCTCGCGAACGGGCACCCGGCTGCTCTTGGTGACGGGATACAGCACGGCGAGAAGCGGAACGCCGACCGCTGCGATGGCCAGCGTTGGGATGACCCAGAGATCGAGCCGGTAGCTTTGGACGTCGAAATTGAGCAGACCGAAGGTGAAGGCTACGAAGCCCCTGCCGATCAGAATCCCCAACGGTATTCCGATCACGAGGGCCACGCCACTGAGGAGGCCGACCGTGCCGACGTAGATGCCTGCGATTTGGCTCGTCCGGGCTCCGACCGCCTTCATCATGCCGATCTCGCGACTCTGCTGCTTGAGTTGAGCGGTGATGAGCGTGGCGACCAGCGCCCCGCTCGTGATCAGGGCGAGCACCCCGAAGGTCTGAAGCAGGAACAACATGGTTCTCATGACGCGCTGTGCAGGGTGTTCACCGGGAACGGGAACGTCGATCCGGGTGACTTCGGTCCCCCCGGCTTCGAGGTCGGCGGCGAGGGTTTCGGCGATCAGGCGGTTGCGCTCGCGGTCACCGTCACCTTCTGCCACGACCCGCAGCTCGTTCAAGACGGGTGCAATGCCGAGGTTCGAAAGACCGGCCGGTGTTATGTATCCCACGACAGAGCCGGTCATCCACGCCGGTATGCGGCCGGGGTCATGCACAAGGCCGATCACGGACAACGCCTGCGGGGTTCCGCCGGGCGCGGTGACGGTCAGGTCATCACCGACGTTCAGCTCGACCTCGCTGAGCGAGGACCGTTCGATCAAGATCTCGTCGGCACCAGGGTTCCATCCACCTTCTTGTGGGAAGAAACGGCTGACAGTGATGTTGTTGAAGTCGTTGACGACGATCAGCTGAAGGGTGATCCACTCGTCCAGATCACTTCCCAGTCTCGCCTTTGTCTCGCGGCGAGCCTCAGCAGCGGCGATCTCGGGGCGGGCTTCGACCGAGGCGACCAATCTGTCATCGAGCGATTCGATATACAGGATCGCTGATGGTGGATTCGTTTCGGCATAGTTACGGTCGATCTCTCTGGTGATCACCGAATAGGCGCTGAGAATGGACCCGGCTGCTGCGACTCCTACGGTGATCGCCGCGACCACGAGCAAGGTGCGTCCTCTGTTCTGGGATTGGTCGCGGATGACCTTCCGCCAGCGGGTACTAACCAACGACAGCCTCGGTCCCAATCCCGGTACCGGAGCTGTTTGGCCTGTTGCTTCCAAGAACGCGCCCGTCGGCCACTGATATCGTCCGGTCGACGACGGCCGCGATATCGCGTTCGTGGGTCACCATCACGACCGTCTTTCCCGTCCCAGCGAGCTTCGCGAACAGTTCAAGCATCGAATCGGCCGTGTGAGAGTCGAGATTGCCGGTGGGCTCGTCCGCCGCGATAAGGGGCGGATCGTTGGACAGGGCACGCGCTATCGCAACGCGTTGCTGCTGCCCGGCGGACAGCCCTGTCGGAAACTTGTCCGCCTGATCCGCGATGCCGACCAGGTCCAGCAGCGACATTGCCCGTGGTTCTCGTCCACGAGTCGGGAGATTCCCCGTGAAATCCATGGGCATCATGACGTTCTCGACGATCGTGAGCGTCGGCATCAACTGTTGGAACTGAAACACCAGCCCGACGTTCGCGCCCCGCCATCGGGCGACCTCGTCCTCACTGAGGTCGCCAAGTACCGTTCCGTTGACTCTGGCGACTCCCGACGTCGGTCTGTCGATGCCTGTGAGCATGTTCAGCAGTGTCGACTTGCCGCTTCCTGATTTTCCAACAATGGCGACGAACTCGCCCGTGTCGACTTTCAGGTCGGCATCGACCAATGCAGGGAAGTCCCCGGCGCCGGTGGTGTAGACCTTGGTGACCTGTGTGAGATCGACCATGTGTGTCGACGATCCATCGACAGCGACTCCGGGTTCGGCATCTTCGTCGCTGCCCAATCGTTCCCTCACGGGGCGTCCCTCGCCTCCATGGATCGGACTCGGTCGTGTTTGCATCGACTCCGCTGGTTCTGTACAGTGTGTTCTGAATCAGACTTCATGTCCGGTAAGGTATTCCCGAGACACGACGAGGTCAACAGCCAATTCGGCTCGATCGTCTCTTTCGGGACACCATCGACGAATTGTGCGGAAAAGAGGCGAATGTGGCCACCGAGGAGCGTCAAGACCGCAGGGTGCGTCGCACGAAGCAGCGACTCCAGGTCGCCCTGATGGCACTCATCGCGGAGAAGAGTTACGACAAGATCACGGTCCAGGATCTCATCGATCGTGCCGACGTCGGCCGGTCGACGTTCTACGCCCACTACGAGACGAAGGACGACCTGCTCGTCAGTGGCCTCGACGGTCTCACCGCCGACATCGAGCTGCACCTGGCAGACGAACCGGCAGGCCCTCACTCGATCCTGCCAAGCATGGGTCTCTTCCGACACGTCGCAGAGAACCATCGCCGGTTCAAACCGCTCTTCGGGAGCAGAGGTATTGACCTCGTCATGAATGCGGCCTACGAAACACTTGTCAAGACTGCCATGTCGCGGATTGATGAACTCGGCCCATCCGGCGAATCATCCGACATCCCGAAAGACGCGAGGGCTGCCTTCGCCGCCGGGTCGCTCATGGCGTTCCTCACCTGGTGGATCGACAACGACATGCCCTACTCACCAGAGCAAATGGCCGACATGTACGCCCGGATGACGGCGAATGCCTGACTACGAACGATCGCAGTTCTTGCTGGAGCCATGATTCTGCGGCCTTCCTTGCGTTGCCCGACGCGGGATACTCAACGCGGGACGCGCCGCCGCGCCTGCCCCAAGCCAAACCACCGCCGGTACCCGTTGGTCCGTCAGAAGGGATGGACGCATCCTTACGTCAGACTGCCTGGGGCGCGGCTGGTGCATCGGACCTGTACCGTTGTTGCATCATGGACACCACACCAACAACGATGCTCCACGATTCGGTGTCGATGCCGATGCACGGGCTCGGCGTTTTCAAGACGAAGGACGGGGACGAAGTTCGCAACGCCGTTACGTGGGCGATCGAAGATGGCTACCGGCTGATCGATACGGCAACCGTCTACGAGAACGAGCGCGGCGTCGGCGAGGCGATAGCCGCTTCCGGGGTCCCGCGGAGTGAGATCTTTGTCACAACGAAGGTCTGGAACTCCGAGCAAGGATACGAAGCGACGCTGGCGGCGATGAGCGCGAGCCTCGATAGGCTCGCCATGGAGTACGTGGATCTGTACCTCATCCACTGGCCTGTTCCGGAAAAGACCGCGGAGACATGGCGGGCCTTGGAACATCTCGTGGAGGAAGGGCTCACCAGGGCTATCGGTGTCTCGAACTTCGAACCTCACCATCTGGACCAGCTGATGGCTGATGCAACCACACCGCCATCGGTCAATCAGGTGGAATTGCACCCGACTCTTCAGCAGAAGGATGTCCGCGAGGCCAACGCGGCGATCGGGTGTCTCACCCAGGCATGGAGTCCACTCAAACGGGGTCAGATACTTACTGATCCGACGATCCAGGCGATCGCAACGAGCCTCGATGTGACGCCGGCACAGGTCGTGATCCGATGGGATCTGCAATCCGGGATCGCAACCATCCCGAAGTCGGTGCGCCGGCATCGCATCCGCGAGAACGCCGATGTCTTCGGATTCTCCCTCGACGATGAACAGATGGCCGCGGTCGAGGGACTGGACTCCGGCGATCGTACCGGTCCTCACCCGGACCACATAGATTTCTGAGCCTGGGCGAATGGCTGTGCTCGTTCCGTACAGCATTAGCATCCTGTCGCACGAACACTCTGGGATGTGTGCATGACCTGGACACCCGATAGTTGGCGATCAAAGCCGATACAACAGCAGCCGAGCTACCCGGACCCCGACGCTCTTCTGGAAGCCGAAAAGGAACTGGTGGCTTCGCCGCCGTTGGTGTTCGCAGGCGAAGCCAGGCGCCTTCGAAAGCGACTCGGGTCTGTTGCCAAGGGAGAGGCGTTTCTCCTGCAGGGCGGAGACTGTGCGGAGTCTTTCGCTGAGTTCCATGTCGACACGGTAAGGGACACGTTCAAGCTCATCCTGCAGATGTCTGTGATACTCACGTACGGTGCGTCGATGCCCGTTGTGAAGGTCGGTCGCATGGCCGGCCAGTTCGCGAAACCGAGATCGTCTGATCTCGAGGTCAAAGGGGATGTGTCGCTTCCGAGCTATCGCGGGGACATCATCAACGGAATCGCGTTCGATGCTGAGGCGAGGACGCCTGATCCCGGCCGTTTGATCAAGGCGTACCACCAGTCGGCCCTGACCCTCAACATCCTTCGAGCGTTCGCACAGGGGGGTATGGCGAACCTCGAGCAGGTCCATCGCTGGAACCTCGAGTTCATCGAGGATGGAACCCAATCTGTTCGTTACGAGAAGCTCGCGAACGAGATCGACGCTTCGCTCGCGTTCATGCGGGCGATTGGCATCACACCGGAGTCCGTTCGGGAACTGCGCGTCACGGATTTCTACACGAGCCATGAGGCATTGCTTCCCGGATACGAGCAGGCGCTCACGAGAGTCGACAGCATCTCGGGCAACTACTACGCAACTTCGTCCCACATGCTGTGGATCGGCGACCGTACTCGTCAGGTCGACGGCGCCCATGTCGAGCTCCTCCGCGGTGTGGAGAACCCGATAGGTCTCAAGTGCGGACCCTCACTCGAACCCGATGAACTGATCAGACTCGTCGCCGTACTCGATCCCCACAACGATCCCGGACGACTCACGTTGATCACAAGGCACGGCGCTGATCAGGTGGAGCGCTACCTGCCTCCACTCATCGAAGCCATTGAGCGCGAAGGCCTCGACGTGGTGTGGGCGTGCGATCCGATGCACGCGAACACGATCATCTCATCGACGGGTTACAAAACACGGCCACTCGAGAGAGTGGTCGCAGAGGTTCAGGGCTTTTTCGGGATCCATCGAGCAATGGGGACCCACGCCGGTGGAGTGCATATCGAACTGACCGGAAAGAACGTTACGGAGTGCACGGGCGGCGTCGCTCAGGTTGCAGAGGAAGACCTGTCCGATCGATACCACACCCACTGCGATCCCCGCTTGAACGCGAGCCAGTCCCTCGAGCTTGCATTTCTGCTCGCCGATGAACTCAAAGCAGGGAACGATGCCAACGCCTGAGATATCTGGCGTTCTGATCGGTGTCGAACTTGGTGGGACCAAGATACTCGTCGCCTCGAGCACGACCGATCTGGCCCTCGGGGCAAGAGAGCAGGTGCCCACGACCGATCCCGAAACGACACTGGCCGCGGTGCGGGAGGCGATCGGTCGCGTCACCCAGGGCCGACGGATCGTGGGGTTGGGTATCGCATCGTTCGGTCCTGTTGATCTGAGACGAGTCAGTGACCGATTCGGAGAAATTCTCAGCACACCCAAGGTGGGATGGTCCGGCGTCAATGTGGTTGATGCCCTGGCGGAGGGACTCGATGTTCCGGTTGGGACCGATACGGATGTCAACGCCGCCCTGCTGGCGGAGAAGACGATGGGGGCTGGTCGCTTCTATGACACCGTCGCCTATCTGACCGTTGGGACAGGGGTGGGAGGAGGCATCTGGTCGGATGGATCCGTCCTGCATGGCGCGAATCATCCGGAGATCGGCCACATCAGGGTGCAGCGCCATGGTGAAGACCAACACGAGAGCTCATGTCCATTCCATGACGATTGCCTCGAAGGTATGGCATCGGGTCCCGCAGTCGAACAACGGTGGGGGACAGTAGCTGAGAGCCTCGATCGTCTGAGTGATGCCGCGACGCGCCTCGAGGCGTGGTATCTGGCAAGGGGAATCGCAGGTCTCTGCTCGGTGGTTCCGGTCGATGTCGTGATCATCGGTGGAGGCCTGTCGAAGCTGCCAGGGTTACACGCGGAGATCGCCAAAGCACTGAACGACGCCTCTGGTTTGTATCCTCCGGTGCCGTTCGCCGAAGGTGGTCCGGTCATCATTCCGCCAGAGCTTGGCGATGACGCCGGTGTCCTCGGAGCACTCTTGCTTGCGCGATCCGCTATGTGAGAATCGGTAGAGAAACGAGGATGATCAAGCCGGCGATGAGCATCACGATTCCGAAGGCGAGCACGATGATCCTGTTGCGGGGGCGATTCATCTTCGAACTGACGCCGGCGAAGAACAGCACAGAAGCGAACAACACCATCGTCAACACATAGTTGTCACCGTTCTGGTTCGCTGTTCTGGCTGCTGCCGCTTTCTCATCGGCAACTGCGGCGAGCCTATCGGCCTCGATCAGCTGAGCCACGGCGTATTCGTCCATATCAAAGGGGCTCTTCGGCGCGGCATCGTTCGTGATCGGCTCCGTTGCAAGCCAGGCCTCCACTGCTGGAAGGAACTCCTCCCTGAACCGTTTGAATAGGAACCCGGAAATCGTTTCGTCCGTCGGTGTGTATGGACTCAGGGAAGCCTCTGTTATCTCGCCCTTTTTGAGTTCGTCACTCAGCGCCGTGACCCAGTCGATGTACATCGCGACATCGATTTGCGCCAACTGTCCGCCGAGCGTGTCCGCTCGCGTCGACTCCGTGCGCGCGGCCCCGGCCTCGGAGAAGCTGACGGACTGTTGCCCGCCCCACTTGCCCGCCTCGAACGCCGACCATGCCGTGAGAATCGTCGCTATCGCCAGGACGATGGTCGCTATCAACTCGATTCGGTCGTTCGACAACCAACGGTCTGAAGTGTCAAGTTTCGCTGTCATGGGGGGGCACCCTAATGGCGGCCGCGCGCACTACTCTACGCGCATCAGCCGCGATCGGCTGGTGCGACCGCACCGAGGTGCCGTTCCAAAATGTTCCACACCGACCCGTGCGCGAGTTCGTGGCGCATCGAACGCAGCGTCTCGAGGAATGTCGGGATGGCGGCTCCGACCGACATGGGATTCGGGCGTGCCACGTCGAGCACGGCTTCGTCCGGACGCAGCACGAGAACCTCCGCGTCAGGCCATGCCTTGCGGATCATCGCCAGCTCAGCGGCGAGAGCGGAACGACCCACCCTGTCGAACACATCTTCATAGAAGCGTCCGCGCGATCGCGGTTCGGTAGCCGCAAGGGGTGCAAGGATGAGCACGAGATCGAGCGGTTCTGGATGGGCAAGCAGCAGATCGGCAGAGGTCCCGCTTGCGAGTCCACCATCTGCATACCAACGACCATCGATGCGAACGGGCTCGTAGACGAATGGCACCGCGCTCGAAGCGGCCACCGCTCTCGACAAAGAAACCTTCGGCGCGGCTTCGGTACCGAACGGGACGCGCGATCTTCGTTCGACATCGTACGCGACAAAAGCGGTCGGTTTTGTCGGCCACGTATCAGCGAGGGGACCGACAGCCTCGGTTACCCATTCCTCGATCCCGTCGGTTCTGTACAGGCCGGGACTCCCGAGGGCAACGTGCAGACTCGGCTGACGTATGGCAGGAAGGAGGCCCCTTCGAAGCCAGCGGAACACACCGCCGGGCGTGCCGCGTCGATACACATACCCATCGAGCCACTCGTGAATCTCGTCCTGAGATTCACCCGTACCCGTGAGGGTATCGATATGGAGGGCACCTCCGCGCACCATGGCGCCAACGAACGCTCCCGAAGAGGTTCCCACCAGTACATCCGAGTCGTCCGGATTCCAACCGGTCGCCATCTCGATCGCAAGCAGCGTTCCGAAATGGAAAGCTGCGCCCGTGATACCACCACCACCGAGAACGAGTCCTACCTTGCTCACCGACGGGAGCGTAGCAACAGGGGTGAGGGATCGGGTGTCAGTCGTCAAAGGAGGAGCGATATGGTCGTCGATTACCGTCTACCGTCTGGTCCATGCACGATCCTCGAATCGAAAAGTTTCTCACTGCACTCCGAGTTGCGGACCAGTATCCGCCGCTGAGCGATGCCAAGCTCGATCAGCTCGGTGTACCCGATCATGTTGTGGTCGTTGAGGAAGCGGATGAGATCGTCGCTATCGGCGCAACCGCTGCGCATCGTCACACCGACGGGTCACAGCACTGGGCCGTTGAGACTGCTGTGACACCGGGGCTGAGGTTTCCTGCTTTCGAGGACCACGCGCTCCAGCTGGCCCTGGAACTCGTGCCTGCCGGAGAAGATCTGTCCGTGTGGTCGCGTCGGTCCTCTTTGTCCGATGCTCTCGAACGATCTGATTTCGCCCTCACGCGAGAACTTGCGCACTATGTCGTGGATCTGCCGCTGAAGCGATCATCGACCGACAGCATGCCGGGGCCGTTCCGAAACCAGGACACAGAAGCTCTCCTTGCAGTCAACCGTGAGGCATTCGCCGGGCACAGAGAAGCTTCGGCTCTCGATGAGGACCAGTTTGCCCGCTTGGCGGAAGAATCCTGGTTCGATCCATCTGGTCTTCTCCTCCATCGGGAGGATGACGAGCTCGTCGCGTTCTGCTGGACGAGAGTTCACCCCGATGGCGATGGGGAGATCTACCGAATAGCGGTGGCTCCTGGAGCGCAGGGCACAGGTGTCGGCAGATCGTTGGTCATCGCCGGGTTCGAGCATCTGAGCCGGAATCCTGAAGTCATGCGTGGGACGTTGTGGGTGGACCTCGCCAACAGACGAGCCGTGTCGATGTACCAGAATCTCGGGATGACCGAGGAGTCAGTCAACCGCGAGTACCAGAAGCACTCGGAGCGATGATCGCTCGGCGATACTCCTATCCGAATCGCTGTCCACAGGTTGTGCAGTGTTGGTCGCCTTCGCGGGTTTGTGCGCGGCACCACGGGCACGGAAGGTCTGATAACTCATCCAGAACCACCAAAGGCTGCTCACCGAGCAAACCAGCGGTGTTGACGCGTCGTCCGCCGATCGCCACGACCGCAACGGTGACAAAGACTGCAGCGAGTGCCATCTCCAACATCACGCTCCCTCCATCGGATGACGTATGGTAGGTACAGTGCGCGAAAATCTCCGGTATTTGGTGGAGGACAGGAAGCGGATGACGGGAGACATCTGCGCGAACCGTGGTCTGTCACCTGTTGTCAGCTGGTTGCGCCAAGCACTGCTCTGTTGAACTCGTGCACGAGGCCTGTGGGAACGTCGGATGGTCGTGTGGACATGTTTCGCTCGGTGTGGCGGACAAGGGTCTGTGCTGTGTGGTACACGATCCACCGATCGATGAGGACACCGTCGATCGTCTTACCGTATCCGTCGAACAGCGCTGATGTCGCAGTCGGACCTGCGTGCATTCCGATCGACCATGCGGCACGAGTCAGATCCCATTCCGGCGGGGCCAGGGTGGCCCACTCCCAGTTGATCAATGTCACCTTCCCTTCATCGTCAACAACGAAGTTACGCGGTACTGCATCGGTATGTGCGACGACCGGTTCGTTGGCGAATGGAGGGTTCACACTCCGAGCGGCCTCGATGAAGTCCTGGGAAACTCCAACGCGGGACCGGTATCGCTCGAGCCTTCTGAGCGTTGATTGGAAATCCACCGCAACCCACTCCTGGTCGATGCCCCGTTCCAGATTCGAGAGCAGCGCCTTGTCGGTCTCGTGCAGCTCGCGTAAGATCCGGCCTGCCGTCCGCGCAAGGCCGGGATTCTCAGGGAGCGTCTCGAGATTCCACCGACCGGCATCGGCAAAGAGGACCCAGTGCAGATCACGGGTGGAGCCCGAGTCGAGGATCTCTGGCAGATGACCCCAATCCATCAGGGCATTCATCGCGTGGCGCTCTCGACGCTGGCGTGCGTCGGACCCATAGACCTTGAGAACGACACTGTCGGATTCGCGCCAGATTCGATACACCTGATTGGCGTTGACCTGCGGTGTAGACGCCGTCAGCTCTTGAACGACGCCGCCGGAAGCGAATCTCCGTGCGAGCGATTGTGGATCCAGACCGACCTCTCCTTCGGAGAACGCATTGTGGCAGGTCGTGACTGCCACGACGAACAACGCAGGTACCCTTACCGCCGTATCGAACAGGAAGCAATCCAATGCCGCTAACCATCACTCTTCCCGACGGCTCACAGCAGGAGTATCAGGACGATGTCACCGGCCACGTCATAGCGTCAGACATAGGGCCTCGTCTTGCCAAGGCTGCGGTTGCCGTGACGGTCGACGGCGCCATGTACGACCTGCACAGGCCGATCCTGGACGATGCGTCCGTGTCGATTGTCACGGACAACACCGAAGCCGGTCGGCACGTGATCCGTCACTCCGCTGCTCACATCATGGCTCAGGCCGTTCTCGATCTGTTCCCTGACGCGAAATATGCGATAGGACCGCCGATCGAGGACGGGTTCTACTACGACTTCCAGGTCGACGAGCCCTTCACTCCGGCCGATCTGGACCTGATCGAGTCGAAGATGGCTGAGATTGTTGCTTCCGACCAGTCCTTCGAACGCGGTGAGCTCAGCATCGACGAGGCTCTCGAAACATTCGCCGACCAACCGTTCAAACGGGAGATCATCGAGGGAGTGGATTCCGGTGAGGGAGTGGAAGGTGGATCGGTCAGCACGTACCGAAACGACCGGTTCGTTGATCTGTGTCGCGGGCCGCATCTGTCCTCAACCGGAAAGCTCAAGTCGTTCAAACTGATGCGATCAGCCGGCGCCTATTGGCGGGGCGACGAGAACAGACCTCAGCTCCAACGGATCTACGGGACGGCATGGGAGTCCAAGAAAGCCCTCGATGTCTACCTGGTTCGTCTCGAAGAGGCCGCGAAACGAGATCACCGCAAGCTCGGCTCTGAGCTCGACTTGTTCTCCTTTCCTTCCGAGCTCGGTAGCGGTTTAGCTGTATGGCACCCAAAGGGCGGCATCCTCAGGCGGACGATCGAGGACTACTCACGTCGGACGCACGCGGCCTTCGGATATGAATACGTTGTCACACCACACATCGCCAAGGCCGATCTGTGGGAGACATCAGGCCACGTTGACTTCTACCGCGACGGAATGTATCCATCCATGGAACTCGATGGCGGAGACGGTCGCCCCGGCCAGAAATACTTCGTCAAGCCGATGAACTGCCCCTTCCACATCCTGATCTACAAGAGCAGGAGCAGGTCGTACCGGGAACTTCCGCTCAGATTGTTCGAGCTTGGCACGGTCTACCGATACGAGAGGTCCGGGGTGATCCATGGCCTGATGCGTGCGCGCGGATTCACCCAGGACGACAGCCACATCTTCACAACGGAAGGTCAACTCGCTGATGAGCTTCAAAAGCTGCTCGACTTCGTGCTCATGGTGTTGCGCGACTTCGGTTTCGACGAATTCGAAGCGGACCTTTCGACAAAACCTGAAAAGGCGGTTGGGGATCCTGCACTGTGGGTGAAGGCTGAGGAATATCTTGCCGGTGCACTCGACAAGACCGACTTGTCGTATCAACTCGCGCCGGGAGAAGGTGCTTTCTACGGACCGAAAATTGATATTCACGTCAAAGATGCCATCGGAAGACGGTGGCAGCTATCGACGATCCAGGTTGACTTTGCCCAACCGGAGAACTTCGGCCTGGAATACGCCTCGCATGAGAACACGAGAGAACGCCCTGTGATGATCCACAGGGCACTGCTTGGTTCCATCGAGCGATTCATCGGCATCCTCACCGAGCACTACGCCGGCTCATTTCCTGCCTGGCTGTCTCCGGTGCAAACGAGTGTGGTTCCTGTCGCAGACCGGCACAACGCGTACGCGCAGACGGTTGCGGACACTCTCTCTGCACAAGGAGCGCGTGTCGAAGTCGCCACAGCGGACGCCACGGTCGGCGAGAAGATCCGCACCGCAATCACACAGAAACATCCCGTCGTGCTCGTGGTGGGGGATGACGATGTCGAGCACGGAACGGTTGGTATGCGCCTGAGGGGAGACGATACCGAAGAACGAGGCATCACTCTCGGCGAAGCGGTCAGCCGCATCTCTGAGATCATCGCCGAGCCGCGATAGCGCCCACTGTGTCCCGAGGTATAGGTAATCTTCGAGCCGCAAGACGTCGTATCGACGTACGATCGGAGCCCCAATAGTGAAGTCGCTCGTCAACGCCCTAGCCAGCGCTGTTCATAAAGCACCGTGGGCAGTGATCATCGTGACACTCATAGTCACATTCGCACTTGCCGGTTTTGCCGGCAAATTCTTGCCTTCTGAGGACCAGAATGAGTCCTTTGCGCCGGATGCGCCGGAGCTCGAGGCTGCGACACAGATCGCCGAGACCTTCGGCGCAGAATCTCGGATGCAGGTGCTGACGAGCAGTTCGGCCGGTGATGTCATCACCCTGGCAGGACTCGAATCGGCGATGGCGCTGGAACAATCCATCAGGGCATCAGCCGCGAGCGAGATCCTCGTCGACCGGGCGCAGTCACCCGCGATTCTGTCGTACATGGCGCCGGTCCAGTTCGCAATCCAGGGCGGGGCGCCCGTGCCGACGAGTGATGCAGAGGTAAAGGCCCTCTACACCGCAGGTCTCGGCGCGGTTCCGGCAGAGTTCAGGGACTTTCTGACGGCGCTCCTGTCGGACGAGGCCGATCCGACCACGGCGAGCGCTGAACTCGGGCTCACTGCGGTTTCCTATGAATCGAGCGACAACTTCGATGAGTCTGCAGACAGAGCGCAACTGATCGGCGATGCCGTGGTCGCCGCACCGACGCCGCCATCGATCATGAACGAGCCTTTCAGCGTCGAGCTGATCTTCGCTTCAGGAGACGATTTTCAGGAGGAGATCCTCCGGCTATTCGCCTCCGCGGGTCTGATCATCCTCCTCGTCCTCGCGATCATCTTCCTCGTCAAGCCTGGATCCGTGCGCGATCGACGTCTGTTCATCGGTGGTGTGCTGCTGATGCTCGCCGGCGTAGGGGTTGCCGTCGTACCAGGCCTTGCACTCATCTTTCCCGATCTGTTTCCCGCGTCGTGGGGGGAAGTCGCTCTCGGCCCCGTCATTCTGACCGCGGCGCTGCTGTACGTCGCGGCATTCCTTCTCTGGACGATCGGAAGCCGAAGACTGCGCAGGACGACTGCCGACACCCTGCTCACGTTCCTCACGATCGGGTTTGCGATCCAGTGGATGAACGGTTACGGATTCCTTCGTTTCGAGGACCAATCCCAGATGGCGCAGATACTCCCGATTCTTCTCATCGGACTCGGCGTCGACTATTCGATCCACATGACCACGAGATACCGACAGGAACTGGCGTCCGGTAAAACGGTCGATGCATCGGTTTCGATGGCGATCCGAACTGTCGGCATCGCGCTCGTCCTCGCCACGCTCACAACGGCGGTCGGATTCCTCACGAATGTCACAAACGACATTCCCGCTCTGGCCGAGTTCGGGGAGCTCGCGGCGGTCGGTATCGCGGCATCCTTCCTCCTGATGCTCACCTTTGTGCCTGCCGTGCGTGAACTCCTCGACCGAAGGGCAGAGAAGAATGCTCGTCTCGACCTGGAGGGCTTCAGTGCCGGCGATTCGCGCGTGTTGCCGAAACTCATCGGGCGTGCGGCCGTGCTCCCACAGAAGTTCGCTGTCGCCACAGTCATTGCTGCCCTGGTCGTGACGGGGTTGGGTGCATTCGGAATGACCGGGCTATCAACGGAGTTTTCGTTCCTTGACTTCGTACCGACAACCTCGCCGCTGCGTGACACGGCAGTGACGCTCACCGAACGATTCGACTTCCCAGAGTCCACGTCGGTCCTCGTCGCGGGTGATGTGAGCACGGGCGCATCCTGGAATGCCCTACTGGCCTCGAACACCGCGTCGACTGACGTCGAGAATGTCCAGTCGATCACAACGGCAACTGGTGCGAGATTCCCGACCGGCCGATCGCTGACCTCGGTGATCGCCCAATGGATCAATCCGACGTCGGAGACCTTCGATCCTCAGCTCGGAGCGGTGGCTCAGCAGGTCGGTTTCAACGAGACCTTCATCGTTGCTCCTGATGCCGATCTGACGCCCCTGTACGATGCGGCATACGCAAAGGATTCCGCC
Source organism: Acidimicrobiia bacterium (assembly GCA_036985855.1). Classification (GTDB taxonomy): domain Bacteria; phylum Actinomycetota; class Acidimicrobiia; order Spongiisociales; family UBA5794; genus B3-G11. The sequence goes on from BTQL01000021.1 coordinate 25,900, forward strand.
TCGATGTCTGGCGTGCTCGCCGCAACTGATGGTGGATATTCATCGGCTCTGTACAGCTTCGATACCACGGCAGGGGAGAGCGGAGCATCACAGCTCGCAACCGGCCTCAACCAGGCATTCGCTCCTGCCCGAGAGGCAAACCTCGACGCAGTCGCGACCTCCAATTTCATCATCAACAACCTGGTCGTCGAGACCATGAGAGACTCACAGGTGTCTTCATTGGTTCTGACCCTTGGGGCCGCCCTGCTCCTGCTCGTTATCAACTTCTGGTTCGAGTCGCGCAGGCCGATGCTCGGTGTTCTGACGACGTTGCCCGTCGCCATGGTCGTCGTGTGGGTCTTCGGTCTCATGGCCGCATTCCGTATCCCCTTCGGACCCGTCACTGCAACCATCTCGGCACTCGGCATCGGTATAGGCATTCCGTACATGATCCATGTCACTCACCGCTACCTCGAGGAGAGGCTCAATCAGCCGGATGAGAACGAAGCGATCGGGCACACCCTCGTCCACACGGGTGGCGCGCTGGCCGGATCGGCCATTACGACGATCGCTGGTTTCGGAGTCCTCATGATCTCAACAACGATTCCCTTCCGCCAGTTCGGGTTTGTGATCGCCTACACCATTCTGCTCGCGCTCATCGCGGCAGTGGCCGTGTTGCCTTCGATGCTCGTCCTTTGGGACCGCTGGCATCGTTCCAATGGCGAGGGGCCGCTGGAGCGCGATGTGTACGAGCCTGTACTTGCGGAGGATGGCTGAGCGACGATGAGCAAGGCTGAGGCCCATGGCTCGGATTCAGAACCTCGAGAAATGGTGCCGTACCGCGTTGTCGACACGTCCAACAGGCGCGGAGCAGGAGTCGTCTATCTCGCTGCGGCCGGGTTAACGGCGATCCTCGTGACAACAACCGGAGTCAGCCTCATGTGGTTGACGATCGTGTTGCCACTCGGCCTTCTCGCAGCGTATCAGTTCGTTTCTGGGAGACGAATGAAGGTCACAGACGCCGAGGCCATCGAGATCGCCTCGGCTGCCGCGCCGTTCGACATGGGCCACGCATCGGCAACACTCGGTTTCACCGGTTTCACGGCAAAACCTGTTTGGCAGGTGCTCGTGTTCGAATCCGGGCCGGCGCCGGAGCATCAGGCGTTGGTGACCGTCGACGCACTCTCGGGTACGGTGACGGGCACCTACGCGGAAGCCGTAGAGGCGCCGTAGACCGAAGGAGAATCCGCCTGTCTCAGCGCTCGTCGAGAGGGACGTAGTCTCTGGTGCGTTCCCCGACGTAGAGCTGGCGGGGACGCATGATCCTGGTATCGGGATCATTGTTCATCTCCATCCAATGTGCGATCCAGCCCGGCAGACGACCGATTGCAAAGAGAACGGTGAACATACGCTGCGGGAAACCAAGGGCTCGGAAGATGATACCGGAGTAGAAGTCGACGTTCGGAAAGAGCTTGCGCTCGACGAAGTAGTCATCTTCGAGGGCTGCGGTCTCGAGCTCACGAGCGATTTCAAGCAAAGGATCCGAGACGTCCATGCGGTCGAGCACGTCTTGTGCAAAGGATCCAAGCACCCGTGCGCGTGGGTCGTAGTTCGTGTAGACGCGATGGCCGAAACCCATGAGCCTGAACTCGTCGTCACGGTCCTTGGCTCTCTCGAGGGTTGACTCGATGGTCGCATCAGGATCGTCGTGGATCGCTTGAAGCATCTCGATCACGCCCTGGTTGGCTCCACCGTGGAGTGGACCCCACAGTGCACCCATGCCGGCGGCGACGCTTGCGAACATGTTGGCCCTGGAGGACCCGACAGATCGAACGGTTGCCGTCGAACAGTTCATCTCGTGGTCGGCGTGGAGGATCAGCAACACATTGAGAGCCTTGACGATCGCCGGATCGATCGGCGTGTTCTCGGTGGGCCGTGAGAACATCATGTGCAGGAAGTTTTCGACGTAGGAGTAGTCGTTGTTGGGATACATGTACGGCTCGCCGATCGACTTCTTGTACGCCCAGGCGGCAACCGTCGGCAACTTCGCGATCAGTGTTCGGGCGCCGGAGTCGATCTCTTGTTTACGAGTCGGCCGCCTGTACACGTCGTAGAAGGTCGAGATCGCATATGTCGCCGACGCGAGTACAGCCATCGGATGGGCCCGTCTGGGGAAGGCATCGAAGAAGGAGCGCATCTCTTCGTTCAACATCGTGTGGCTGGAGACGTCTGCTTCCCAGGCAGCGAGCTCGGCAACGTTCGGCAACGTTCCGTACAGCAGCAGATAGGCGACTTCGAGGAAGGAGGAGTGCATTGCAACCTCCTCGATCCCATACCCGCGGTACAGAAGTTGTCCGGCCGCACCATCGATGTAGGTGATCGATGATTTCGCTATTGCCGTGTTGGCGAAACCAGGGTCGAACGTGACGTATCCGGTCTGAGGTCGCAGCTTCCGAACGTCGATTCCTTGATTCCCAACGGAGGGCTGCAGGACTTCCACGTCGAACGGCCCGCTCTCGAGATCGATCCTTGCAGTATGTTCGCTCATGGCATCTGACCCTTTCGCATCCGAGGCGAGGAGTACGCGGTCGGGGAGTGTCTGGCGCGCTCCAAGAATGATGTAATTGTAGCGGGCGATTGAACTGTCGAGACCTGTGGTACATTTGCGACTCGAAGGAGACACGCATTGCTTGATCTCAAGGGACGCAAGAAGGCCGCTCCCATTCTGGAACCCATCGCGGCCGGCCTGGCCAAGATCGGTGTGACCCCAGCCGTCGTCACGGTGATCGGCCTTGCCCTGACCGTAGGTGGGGCTGGTCTCATCGCGTCCGGTTTCCTCGTCTGGGGCGGTCTGCTGGCAGGCATCGGCGTCATCCTCGATGCACTCGACGGTCCGCTCGCGAGAAGGCTCGGAACGGCATCGGATCGCGGCGCCTTCCTCGACACGATGTCTGATCGCTTCGGGGAGATAGCAGTGTGGGTCGGTCTCTCGGTGTACCTGAGGAACGAACCGAGGCTGCTCGTCCTGTGCATCGTCGCACTCGCTTTCTCACTGCTCGTCCCCTATGTGCGGGCGAAGGCTGAAGTCGCCGGCCTCGATGGGCAGGGCGGCTGGATGGGCAGGGCAGAGCGCATGATCCTCGTCCTCATCGGCATGATTGCGGTCGGGCTCGGACTCGAGATAATGGAGCCGCTTCTGTGGGTATTCGTCGTCCTCACCGGTCTCACCGTTGCCCAAAGGATCCGCAAGACGTGGCAGCAACTCGAAGCGTGAAGGACTGGTTCACGTACATCCTCTTCCGGATCGGGGCGGCCCTCTTCGGACTGTTCCCTGAATTCGTCGTGCGCAAACTCGGAACGAAACTCGGCGAGATCACATCCACGAGACACAAGGCGAACAGGCCTCTGTTGGCCAGTCACATGCGCCGTGCCCTCGGTCCGAACGCGAGTGAAAGCCAGGTGCAGGAAGCCGTCACCGGCATGTACCGGTCCTACGGCCGCTACTGGGCTGAAACGTTCTGGTTTCGACCCCGCAGACGCACAGCGATCCTCGACAGCGTCGACAGGGTCAACTTCGGACCGGTTCACGATGCGAAGGCCGCCGGCAGGGGGATCGTCTTTGCGGTACCTCACGTGGGGAACTGGGAGATCGCCGGTCTCGTCGCCGAGGACCTCGACCTCGACCTCATGGCGGTTGCCGAGCATCTTTCGAATCAGAAGATCACAGACTGGTTTCTCGAGGTGCGGGCGAAGTTCGGTATCGACATCGTGCTCACATCGGATTCGTCTCGCCGTTCCAAGATGGTGAGGAGGCTCAAGTCCGGCGGTGCTCTCGCGTTGTTGGCCGACCGTGACGTCACAGGCAAAGGTGTACCCGTCGTCTTCTTCGGTGAAGACACAACGATGCCTGCGGGCCCCACGGCCCTCGCAGAGTTGACCGATTCGGTGCTCATTCCCGTAGCCGTCTACTTCAAAGATGGTGCTGGTTACCGGATAGAGGTCGGTGATCCGATCGAGATTCCTGAAGCCACGACGAGGGCCGAAAGGGTGAGCCTCGGCGCCCAGCTGGTCGCGAACGCCCTCGAGGATCAGATTCGCAAGGAACCCTCCCAATGGCATCTGTTCCAACCGAACTGGGAATCCGACAGGGCATTGGTCAAAGACGTCCAGCAATGAGAATCGCGATCGTGAGCCCGTATGATCTCGGACTCCCCGGCGGAGTTCAAGATCAGGCGATTCGCCTCACCCGTTGGCTGCGGGACCTCGGACACGACTCAACGCTTGTAGGACCCGGAGTTGAGGGACCCGAAGGAGCCGTGCTTCTCGGACCGACGGCAAGGATCGATGCGAACCGTGCTACTGCGCCGATAGCACTCGACCCCAGAGTCACGAAACGCTTGAGAAGCGCTGTTGCTGATGTTGATGTTGTCCATGTCCACGAGCCACTGATGCCCCTCGTATCAACCGCTGCCACCTCGATTCGTGACATCGCGACGGTCGGCACCTTCCACGCCGATCCGCCTGCATGGGCCAGGTTCGGATACCGAATCGGTTCCCAACTGTGGAAACGTTCAATCCGAAGGCTCGATGTCGTCACAACCGTGAGCCATGTATCTGGTTCGGCGATCGCATCCTTTGTCAATGCCAGAGTCATACCGAATGGCATCGACGTCGATCACTATGGGAACAATGCGAAGATCACGAACCGGGTTGCGTTCCTCGGACGCGACGACGAGAGAAAGGGCCTTCAGGTGCTTCTCGATGCCTGGCCGGTCGTTTCTGCGAGTCTTCCCGATGCCGAACTCCGCGTCATCGGATCCATGAGGGATCAAGAGATACCCGGCGTGACTTTCCTTGGCAGAGTCGATGAGACCCGCAAGATCGAAGAGCTCGGTTCGGCTGAGGTGTACTGCGCCCCGAACCTTGGTGGCGAGTCCTTCGGGGTCGTGTTGACAGAGGGCATGGCGTCTGGCTGCGCGGTCGTCGCATCAGCCATTCCTGCGTTCGTTGGTGTTCTCGGAGATGCCGGCGACCTCGTCGCTCCGGGGGATTCGCAAGCATTGGCCGAATGTATCGTCTCCCTCCTGACAGATCGAGACAAACTCACAGCGAATCAGGCCGCTTCGCGATCGGTCGTGTCTCGGTTCGATGGGTGGTCGGTCGCAGCGCAATATCTCGCGGCATACAACGATGCGATTACGCGACATCGCAAATAGTCGCCGCGGTACGTCATGTAGAATTGGAATACGCGACAAGGGAAACCCACATGTCATCAGCATCAGCAGAAATCGGAACGGACAAAGTGAAGCGTGGCCTTGCCGAAATGCTCAAGGGAGGCGTCATCATGGACGTCGTCAATGCGGAGCAGGCCAAGATCGCTGAAGCGGCAGGGGCTTGTGCCGTGATGTCACTCGAGAGAGTCCCTGCGGACATTCGCGCACACGGCGGTATCGCTCGCATGGCCGATCCAGCGCGGACCGAAGAGATCATCGCCGCGGTGTCGATCCCTGTCATGGCGAAGTCTCGGATCGGGCATTTCGTTGAGGCCCAGGTGCTCCAGTCCCTTGGCGTTGACTACATCGACGAGTCCGAGGTGCTCACCCCGGTCGACACGAACCACATCGACAAACATGGATTCACCGTTCCGTTCGTGTGTGGCGCAAAGGATCTCGGTGAGGCATTGCGCCGGATCGGCGAGGGTGCGGCGATGATCCGTACGAAGGGTGAACCAGGAACCGGCGACGTAGTCGAAGCAGTCAGGCACATGCGAAAGACGAATACCCAGATCGGATGGCTCACAACGCTCGACCCGAACGAACTGATGAATGCGGCCAAAGAGCTCCGTGCTCCATTCGATCTCGTTCAAGAGGTCGCAGCGACAGGCAAGCTTCCCGTTGTGAACTTCGCCGCGGGAGGCATCGCAACCCCGGCAGATGCCGCGCTGATGATGCAGCTCGGATGTGACGGCATCTTCGTCGGCTCGGGGGTCTTCAAGTCAGGTGATCCGAAAGTGCGCGCTCGGGCGATCGTCGAAGCGACGACGTTCTATCAGGATGCCGAGAAGATCGGCAAGGTATCTCGCAACCTCGGAGAAGCCATGGTTGGAATCAACATCGATGACCTTCCTCCCTCCGAGATGATGCAAAATCGCGGCTCATGACGGTCGGCGTTCTCGCGCTCCAAGGCGACTTCCGGGAACACATCGCGATGCTCGCGAGAATCGGGGTGGACTCGGTGGAGGTTCGGACCCCCGAGGAGCTTGGCGGTATCGATGCTCTGGTGATTCCAGGGGGCGAATCGACAACGATCGGAAGGCTCGCTTCGATCTACGGTCTCATCGAGCCGATTCGGCAGCGATGTCTCACCGGTATGCCCGTCCTGGGAACATGTGCAGGGAT
>BTQL01000022.1:0-31085 GCA_036985855.1 Acidimicrobiia bacterium
CGGCGACACCGATCCACACGACGAGCGTGATCAGCACGGAGGCCTTTGGTCCGATCCGCTTTGCGAGCGCTCCAAGCATGAACGCACCGAAGACAGCAATGAACTGCACGACGAGAAAAGCAAGGGCGATGGTCTCGAGCTCGAGATCGAGCGTGTCCTCGGCGTAGGGCCCGGAGATGGCGATAACGGTTCCGATGCCCGAGTTGTAGATGATGAACGCGATCACGAACAGTAAGAGTTGGGGAAATTCACGGAGTTTCTTCATCGTCGCGATCGTGCGAGCGAATCCGATCGACGCATATTCCCCCACGCTTCTCTGCGCTGCTCCGCCCCGGTCGGCTGGGAGCCGCGCCAGGGACACGATCGAAAAGAGCACCCACCAGATGCCCGAACCAAAGATCGCGATCCGTGCCGCGAAAGTCTCATTGAGCGTGGCCCCGGGATCGTCGCTCGAAAACAGGATGAGCACGAGAGCGAAAAGGAGGTAGATGCCTCCGCCAAGGTAGCCAAGTGCGAATCCCTTCGATGAAACCTGATCGATCGTGTCATCCGATGCGATTTCGGGAAGGAAGCCGTCGTAGAACACATTTGCTGCCACAAAGCCGAACTGGCTCACGACAACGATCAGCAGGAAGAGGAAGACCTGGCCGTCGGGGACGAACGCAATGAGAACGGCGAATGCAGCACCGACGAGAGCGAAGTTGCGAAGGAAGCGCTTCTTGGCGCCCGTGTAGTCGGCGACTGCGCCAAGAATCGGCATCGCGAGGAGCAGGATGATCGACCCGAGACCGATGAGAATCGAAAACAGGGCCTCGCCGGACAGCCCCCAGTAGGTGTCGCCTTTCATGATCGTGCCGGTGAAGAAGGCTCCGATGACTGCACCGAATATGGTGATGTAGGCCGAATTGGCCCAGTCGTACATCGCCCATCCGAAGATCGTTCGTTTGTCGTTCCGTGCGGGTGCCCCATTGGTCATGGTGCCATCCTAAAGCCAAGACATGGCGGTACGCGGCTCGTGCCATCGCTTGTTTGACCGCAGGGTTACTCTCCCCGAGGTGCTGAAGACTCCCTATTCCCCCAGGATCATGATTCTGGTCGCCGTCATCGTGGCGTTGGCTCTGACGGCCGCTGCATGTGATTCGTCTGGTGGCACGCAGACGTCGACCGTCCCGCCTCAGGAGGCCACGTCGGCAACCGTTGCAACCACCACGACCGCGGCCCCCCTCACAGCAATTCCACCGAACTCGATTCCAGGGGAGAACTCGCCATCGATTCCTTCTGATGTTGGCGAAGCGATGCGAGCCCAAGTCGGTGTACTGATCCTCGATGTCGAGGAGAGTAGGGGTCTACCCTTCCTCGAGATTCCAACGGTGACGATTCTCGACGAGACGGACTTCACCGCACGCGTGACCGCGACGCTGGAGAAGGAGCTCGATCCCGAAGAGGTAGCCGGAGACCAGGCGCTTTTCGAGCTCCTCGGGATGCTCGACGCGTCGACCGATCTCTATCGGTTACTCATCGACTTGTCCACAGAAGGGATCCTTGGTTTCTACGACCCCGACGCGGGGGAGCTCGTGGTCCCTGTCTCGGCTGACGGGATATCACCGTTTCAAGAGCTCACCATCACCCATGAACTCGTTCATGCGCTCACAAACCAGCAGTTCGAATACAACGATGTGTATGAGCAGCGAATCGAGGAGGGCACACGCGACGACGCGGCGGCTATTCTTGCATTGCTCGAGGGTGATGCCACCTATCAGCAATTCCTGTATCTCGAATCGATGGATCCCGCTGATGCGGCGAACGCTGTGCTCGAGTGGCGGTCTTTCGATCGGTCCGTACTCGACAGTGTCCCACGTTGGATCCAACAGGATCTTGCCTTTCCCTATGAGCAAGGTCTCGTGTTCGCAGGTGCTCTCGTGGTCGACGAGGGCTTGAAGGGTTTGGATGGGGCGTATCTTCAGCTCCCCATCAGCTCCGAGCAGATTCTCCATCCGGAGAAGTACGCTCGCTCCGAGCAGCCGTCAGCACTCGCTTCGCTTACGGTGGAGCTAACCGGATGGGAGCTCTTCGACGAGGCGACGTTTGGAGAGTGGGGTATTCGCATGATCCTGCTGGACTCCCTTCGCCCTGGGGCCGTCACCCAGGCCGCAGCCGGATGGGGCAACGACACCTATCGAGTGTTCCTCAACGGCGATGACACGGCGATCGCGTGGGTGTACGACGGTGAGACCATTGAAGATGCGGAGGAACTGGCGGATGGTTTGATCGCTCACATTCGTGGCACGATGGACGCGGGAACTCCGGAGGAATCCGGCGGAGGACTTCTGTTCAGCGGCGGCTCGACCTATGTCTTCATCGATCGCGTAGACGATCAGATTTTCTTCGTGGCGTCGACAGACCCGGCTGCAGGTGCATCTCTGCGTGAACAACTAGGAGAGCGTTGAGAAGCCATCAGCTATCTCCGCTCTTCCCGACAACCGGCGCCTGAAACACGACGTTCTTCCATTCACCGGTCGCGCGGTGTACACAGTTGCTGTGAACATTGTCGAAAGGATGGGAAGAACGGCGTACTTGGATCAGCCGCGGCCGGCGTTGGGCTTGCGGCCGTGGTTCGCCTTTGAGCGGCGAGCGCGGAGTTTGCGTCGTTTTGCCTTTGCCATAGTGCGACAAGCGTACCAATCACCCTGATGTACCGCAGAATTCGCCTATCTGAGGACGCGTCGAACCCGACATGGTTCGTTGATGACGTTCGAATGCTCATGACAACGTTCGGTCGGCTCAAAGGGATTTCGGGATCGCCGGTGATGCTGTTGACGCGATCGATCCACACATTCACTCTGGGTCACCCCATCGCGGTCGTGGCGCTGGATCTCGACGGCGTCGTAGTTTCGGCCTCCGTCATGCAGCCAGGACGGATGCTCGACTTCCGCACGCGCCGATGGGTCGTCGAGACATCCCCCGGTGGTCATCTGCCACGAGTTGGCACGAGGATCATTGCATCTACCATGCCAGAGCAATGCCAGGCACATTGATCCTCTGCGCGACACCTATAGGGAACCTCGGGGATCTCTCGGATCGCGCGTCCAAGACTCTCTCGAGCGCAGATGTCATCTATGCCGAAGACACCAGACGAACGGGCAAGCTCCTCAAACACATAGGCGCTTCGGTTCCGATGAAGAGCTTCTACGCCCACAACGAGAAATCAAGGCTCAGCGAACTCACTGCCCACCTCGAGCAGGGGCACACGGTTGTGCTCGTATCCGACGCAGGAATGCCTGTCGTGTCCGACCCGGGGATGTCTGCGGTGGATACGGCGATCAGGCTCGGAGCTACGGTCACAGCGGTGCCGGGACCGTCTGCAGTCGTGACGGCGGTAGCGGTTTCCGGGTTTGACGGCGACCGTTTCGCCTTCGAAGGATTCCTGCCCCGCAAGGGAGCGGCGCGTGCACGCGTTCTCGAGGCCATCGGCACAGAGGGCCGCACGGTCGTTCTGTTTTCAGCGCCCGGAAGGGTGGCAAAGGATCTCGATGATCTCTCCGGTCATGTGTTGCCCGATCGAAGAGTCGTTCTCGCAAGAGAACTGACGAAGCTCCACGAAGAGGTGTGGCGTGGGACATTGGATGAGGCGATCTCACACTGGAGTCGGCGAGAGAACGTTCGCGGTGAGTTCACCGTGGTCATCGAGGCTGCACCGTACCTAGCGCCGGACATCGCCAAAGCGCAGGACGCGGCGAAACGCCTGATCGATCAGGGTTCCACCGCGTCCGACGCGGTGCGTCAAGTCGCAGCGAGCACCGGCGTGAGCCGGCGAGAGCTGTATGACCTCGTCGTCAAGGATCGCTAGATCGCAGAGATCTTGTCGCGACAGGGCTTACACACTCCCCGACCTTCGAAGTCCGCTACGCCTTCATCGCTTCCGCAAAAGACGCATACGGCATCGAGCTTGCGGAGAACGATCCCACCATTCTCCACGCTTATCGCTAATTCGTCCCCCTCATGGATATTGAAAAGTCGGCGGGTTTCCGCCGGAACGACGATCCTTCCAAGGTCGTCGATCTTCCTGACCATGAGTGTGTCCAAAACCTGAACCTCCGTTGTACGTGTCGGCCTGGCACCGACTCGGACATGGTACCGCTGTCGGGCTGGAAACCGTTCCCAGTGGGCGGCCACCGCTGTTGAGGCGGTAGCATCGCTGCCATGACCGACACACAGAAGAAGAAGAAGGTCCTCGTCGCCGTTGCATGGCCATACGCCCAGGGATCGCTGCACCTTGGACACATGGGTGGGGCGTATCTGCCCTCCGACATCTATGCGCGTTTCCGCCGCTCAGTTGGTGACGATGTTCTGATGGTGTCGGGGTCTGACGTTCACGGGACGCCGATCACGGTCAAAGCTGACGAACTCGGATGGACGCCTCAAGAGATCGTTGACAAGTATCACCCGGAGTTTCTGACCTACTGGGAAGATCTCGATATCGACTTCGATCTCTTCACCACGACAGGTACCGAAACACATAAGAGGGTTGTCCAGGACTTCTTTCTCAAACTGCTCGAAAACGGTTATCTCTACACCGAAACGTCGGAGCAGTACTTCGATGAGCAGGCCGAACGTTTCCTCCCTGATCGCTATGTCGAAGGTACATGCCCGCATTGCGGGTATGTGGATGCGCGTGGAGATCAGTGCGACAATTGCGGCAAGACTCTCGACCCGACCGATCTTCTCGACCCGAGGTCGAAGCTTTCGGGATCTGCACCCGTATTGAAGGAGACCGAGCACTATTACTGGAAGCTGAGCGCCTTCAACGAGCCGATGCTCGAGTGGCTGAAGTCAAGACGGGGGTGGCGGCCGCACGTCATCAATTTCGCCGTTGGCATGGTCGACGAAGGCCTCCACGACAGGGCCTTTACGCGTGACCTCGACTGGGGGATCCCCATCCCCGTCGATGATCTTGGTCAGGGGAAATCGATATACGTCTGGTGGGAGGCCGTCATGGGTTATCTGTCTGCACCCCAGGAATGGGCAGACCAGCAGGGCACGCCTGACGCATGGAAGGCCTGGTGGGAGGATCCAGCTGCGGAGACGTTCTACTTCGTGGGCAAGGACAATATTCCTTTCCACGCCATCTATTGGCCTGCACTCATCATGGGGCATGGAGGACTCAATCTTCCGACAGACGTTCCGGCAAACCAGCACATCACCTTCGGTGGAGAGAAGGCTTCCAAGTCTCGCGGCATTGGCAGACCGCTCGGCTGGTACCTCGACCGCTTCGAGCCCGACTCGTTGCGTTATGCGCTCGCTCAATCGCTTCCGGAATCAAACGACACCGACCTATCTGATGGCGAGATCGTCCGCAGGATCAACGAAGAGCTTGTCGCAACCTGGGGCAATCTTGTCAACCGTGTCGTGTCGATGACCAACCGCTACTTCGATGGCGTCGTGCCCAAACCCGGTGTGCTTGCCGAAGCCGATGGGATAGCGCTGACTAACCGAACCCAGACTCTCAAGGATGTGTCCGACCTGCTCTACGCGGTCAAGCTTCGCGCAGGTATCGCCCGGGCCATGGCCGGCGCCCAGGAAGCCAACGCGTACCTCAATGATCTTGCCCCTTGGACAACAGCCAAGACAGATATGGATCGGACGGGTACGACCCTGTGGGTGGCCCTCCAGATGATCGCGGGCACCGCTGTAGCTCTTTCACCGTATCTCCCGCGTACATCGCGGCAGGTCCTCGTTGCGCTGGGCACTCCGGTCAGACTCAGAGTTCCAGCGTGGGAGGCTCCAGAGGTTGTTTCAGGAACGAAGCTTGGGGAACTCGGTCCGCTGTTCGCCAAGGCTGAGCTTGAAGCCGCGTCCTGAAGTGGAATCAGAGGCAGCCTCATCGAGTTCGTGGGTGGACACTCACGGACATCTGTTCCTCATGGAGGACGACCCGGGTACCGTGCTGGATCGAGCTGTCGATGCCGGCGTCGCATGGTTGCTCTGTCCTGGAGTGGACGTTGCAACGTCTGAGCACAGCAGGGATCTGGCGGAGCGGTTCAGTGACCGCGTGCTCTGGTCCGCTGGTCTGCACCCGCACGAAGCAACGAAGTGGCCCGATGTTGCAGATCGAATCGCTGATCTCGCAAAGGACGCGGCTGCGATAGGGGAGTGTGGCCTCGATTGGTACCGCAACTTGTCTCCCCGCGACGACCAGCTCAGGGCGTTCGACGACCAGCTCTCGATGGCAGCGGAGCTCGACAAGCCGATCATCATCCACTGCAGAGACGCTTTCAGAGACGTGTATGGGATGCTCGAACGAGCGGACCTCGGAGAGCATGCCGTGCTGCATTGTTGGACCGGCGGATCGAAGTGGACGAAGCGCTTTCGTGATCTCGGTGTCACTTTCTCATTCGCCGGTCCACTCACGTATACGACGGGTGAAGCCCTGCGTTTGGCAGCCGAACATGTGCCGCGGGAGCGCACGATGGTCGAGACAGACAGCCCGTATCTCACACCGGAGCCGTTGCGTGGAGAGGCGAACGAACCCGCCAACGTCGTGCATACAGGCGAGGCTCTTGCGAGAATATGGGGAATCGATGGCGGTGAGGTTGCGAGGCTCACATCAGAGACCGCTGCCAGGGTTTTTGGATCCCCTCGTGGCTGAAGATGGCACTCAGACACGGAACGAGATCCGTCGGCTGCTTGCCGCTCACAACCACAGTCCGACATATTCATACGGTCAGAACTTCCTTGCCGATCCGAACATCGTCAGGCGAATCGTCGCTCTGGCAGATCTAGACGAGACCTCCAAAGTTGTGGAGATCGGAGCGGGAACAGGTGCAATCACGGCTGCGCTGTCTATGTGCGCGGGCACGGTCGTCGCATACGAGATCGATGAGTCGCTTGCCTCGATTCTCGCGGAGACAGTTGGTGGACTCGAAGGCGTGGAGCTTCGGTTTGATGACGCTTCGCGCCTCGATCTGGGTGAGGCCCTTGGTCAGGGTCCATGGACGTTCGTCGCGAACCTGCCATACAACGTGGGCACTGGAATCGTGCTCGACGCCCTTCAGCACGCGCCTCAGATCGAGCGCTTCGTTGTCATGATGCAGAAGGAAGTCGCCGATAGGCTGGTTGCCCATGCAGGAACAAAGACCTATGGATTGCCGTCGGTGGTTGTAGGACTCTACGCGAGGAGCAGTTTCGTGTTCGTGGTACCTCCCCAGGTCGTTGAGCCTCGGCCGCGAGTGGATTCCGCAGTGATCCTGCTCGATCGGATCGAAGCTCCGGCATCGGCGTCTCGCGCCGTGGAGATCGCTGCGGAAGCTTTTGGTCGGAGACGGAAGATGCTGAGGCGCTCACTCTCGGGTGTCCTATCTGATCCCCAAAGGATTCTCACTGAGGCAGGCATTGATCCAAAGGCACGGCCGGAGCAGCTCTCCCCACTCGACTTCGTGTGCATCGCAGATGCTGAGGAGCGGGAGCGATGAAGGCGGTGGCGTACGCAAAAGTGAACCTCGCTCTTGCCGTGTATCGCCGGTCGGCTGATGGTTATCACCCACTGCGTGGGATCTTCCAATCGGTCTCCCTCAGTGACGACGTGGTTGTTACGCCGGCGTCGGAAGACTCCGTCACCGTGACGGGTGGTGAAGCGCCGAAGGACGAATCGAATCTCGCTTGGCAGGCGATTGAGGTCGCCAGGCGGACTGCCAGGATCACAGCACCGGTTGCGCTCGAGATCGTGAAGCGGATTCCCCCTGGTGCAGGACTGGGAGGGGGAAGCGCTGATGCTGCGGCAGCTCTCGGATTGTTGGCGGCCCGATTCGGTCTCGATGGCAACACCGTGGTCGAGCTCGCTCAGTCTCTTGGTTCCGATGTTCCCTTCTCGTTCGCTGGAGGCACCAGACTCGTCGAAGGACGAGGCGAACGGCTCAGGGAGATCAACCCGTTGAGTGACTTCGCGCTGGGGATCGTCGTCCCTCCCTTCTCTTTCTCCACACCCGCCGTGTTCAGCGAGTGGGACAGGCTGGACGGCCCAATCGGAGATAGCATGGATGATCGCGACCTCCCCCCTTCGCTGCGTGGTGGATTGCCGATTCGGAATGATCTGTTTCCGGCTGCAGCGTCACTCGATCCTCGCGTAGCGCAGTGGCGAGACGAGATTGCCGTGCGATGGAAAACCGGAGTTGCCATGACCGGTTCGGGTTCCGCGCTCTTTGCATTTTTCAGCACGGTCGATGAAGCTCATAGCGCCGTGGCGGCGATCGACATTCCAACGCGAGCGACAGAGGCCGTGGAACCGGTCCGAGTCGGGTGGGAGCGAGTCGATGTTTGATCACGATGGAACACACGAGCGGTCCGGCTCTACACTTGCTGGTCGCGCCACCGCGATGGGGGGTGGTGTAACTGGCAGCACAGGTGGTTTTGGTCCATCTAGTACGGGTTCGAGTCCTGTCCCCCCAGCGAAACGACCGGAGGTTGTGATCAGATGAGCGTCGGTGTGATCGTTCTTGCCGCCGGCAAGGGCACTCGGATGCGGGCTGACACCGCAAAGGTTCTCCACACTGCTGCCGGTAGAACCCTTCTTGATTGGGTCCTGCAAGCTGCAGGATCCCTCGACCCGGATGAGATTGCTGTTGTCGTCGGTTACCAGGCCGACGCGGTCGCATCCTGCTTGCCAGATGGCTCGTTCGCAGTTGTTCAGGAACCGCAAAACGGAACCGGTCACGCTGCCCGGGTCGGCCTCGGTGGTTTCAGCAGCTCCCACGGTACGGTCGTTGTCGTGCCGGGTGATATGCCTCTGATAAGACCCGGATCGCTCGTGGGGCTGGTGGCCCACCATCGAGATGCAGGATCAGCTGCAACGGTACTCACTGTTGAGATGGAGAATCCGCACGGATATGGACGGATCGTCCGCTCAAAGCGCGGCATCACGGCCATCGTCGAGGAGCGAGATGCGACGCCGGATCAACGGACCATCAAGGAGGTGAACACCTCCGTGTATGCGTTTGACGGTGAGCTTCTAGCCGACGCGTTGGGACGAATCGGTGACGACAACGACCAGGACGAGCGGTACCTGACGGATGTCGTGTCCGCACTCGTCGATGATGGTGGATCGGTCTCCGGGTTCACCGCCGATCCGGAGGAGGGAATCGGAGTCAATACGCAAGCCCAGCTCGCACAAGCCGCAGGTCATCTCAGGTCGAGGATCAACGCTGAGCTCCTTGACTCAGGCGTGTGGATGCTTGATCCTTCCCGTGTCTACGTCGATGCCGGCGTGACGGTTGCTCCGAGCGCGGAGATCTATCCAGACACGTACCTCTCGGGCAGCAGCGTGATAGGCGCAGGGGCGCGCGTTGGGCCAGGCGTGCAGATCCACGACTCGACCATTGGAGAGGGGACCACGGTCGTCAATTCCGTATTGTGTGGAGCGACGGTTGGTTCGAATGCTTCGATCGGACCGTACGCCTATCTTCGACCTGGAGCATTGCTCAGGGACGGTGCAAAAGCCGGCACTTATGTCGAGATCAAGAACTCCGAGGTCGGCGAACGATCCAAGGTGCCCCATCTGAGTTACATAGGTGACACCACCATCGGCAAGGACACGAACATCGGTGCGGCTACCGTCACGGTGAACTATGACGGCAAGACCAAACACCGCACGACGATCGGGGACCGGGTGAGGATCGGATCCGACACGATGCTTGTGGCTCCTGTGGCCGTTGGAGATGACGCGTTCACCGGAGCTGGTTCGGTGATCACACGCGATGTGCCGGCAGGTAACCTCGGCATCGAACGGAATCTACAGAAGAACATCCCGGACTACGCTGACAAGAGACGAAGACGTGCGGAAGGGGAGGCGGACTGATGGAACGTCCAGAGGCCAAGAGGCTCATGGTTTTTTCGGGGTCGGCGAACGAGAGTCTTGCGGCCGAGGTGGCGAAACTTCTCGACGTAGAACTCGGTGGCGTTGAACGGTCGACGTTCGCGGATGGCGAGATCTACATCCGGTTCACTGAGTCCGTGCGAGGCGCTGACTGCTTCGTGATCCAGAGCCATTCCAACCCGGTCAACTTCCACATCATGGAGCAGCTCATCATGATCGATGCGCTCAAACGCGCGTCGGCGAAGCGAATCACTGCTGTGGTTCCCTTCTACGGATACGCCAGGCAAGACAAGAAAGGACAACCCCGCGAGCCGATCTCGGCGAAGATGATGGGCGATCTGTTCATGGCCACCGGCGCAGACCGAATCGCTGCAGTGGACCTCCATACCGGCCAGATCCAGGGTTTCATCGACGCTCCGTTCGACTCACTCACCGCGATGCCTCTCTTCGAGGAGTACCTCGCTCGCAGACTCGACGGTCCGATCACCTTTGTTTCACCCGACTCCGGCGGTGTAAAACGCGCGACCAGATTCGCTAGTCATATCGATGCGGAGGTCGCGTTCGTCTACAAGCGACGTCGAAGCGATGTGCGCAACGAGGTCGCCGCCGAGTGGGTTGTCGGCGATGTTGAGGGGCGGCACTGTGTGATCGTGGACGACATGATCGACACTGCGGGGACTGCGATCGCGTCCGCGGAACTCCTGCTCAAGCGGGGTGCTCTCTCGGTCATGGTCCTTGCCACCCATGGGATCCTCTCTCCGCCTGCGGTTGAACGGCTCTTGGAGGCCCCCTTCTCAGAGATCATCATCACGAACACGCTGCCGGTGACCGCCGAAGCGATGACGCTGCCCAACCTCACTGTATTGTCGATCGCTCCGGTCGTCGCAGGCACCATCGAAGCGATCTTCAATGACCAGTCCGTGAGCGAGTTGTTCAAGGGTGAAAACACCTGATCATTGACCAGGCCAGGCGGCAGTGAGCCTCACTCCTCCTCAGATCGCCACCCTCATCGCGATTGGTTTTCAGTCGTACCGGAGACAATTCCAATCCACCACACGCCGAGCCGCAGCGCGGTTCGAAAGCAGGGATTGGGTCTCGATCCGCAGGGACAACCTCGAGCGAAGGGATGCATACGGAATCGCGCTCGACGAAACGATCCAGTCTGTCACGGATGCCGGATACCGCACACACGACCGTGAAGCGTGGTCGGCGGCGAAGGCTCTCTATCGGACAGAGCACGGCGCCGATCCGTATCAGGAGATCGCGGAAACGTTCTTCAACTCCGTGGCGCGGCGCTTGTTCGCGACGGCAGGAATCGATCCGGAGCTCGAGTTCCTGGCGCCGCCACCGAGTTCAGATATCACTTCGATTCGTCCGATGGTTCGTGTCTACGAGAAACCCCCTGATGTTCGGACGCTGCTCGAGGATTTGCTCAGGGACTGTCGATTCCACGCGTCGTGGGAAGATCGTCACAGGGATCTCGACCGTGCGCTGGATCTCATGCCCGAGTTGCCTGATCGCGTCGAGGTCGTCGACCAGCTGTTCTATCGAGGCAAGGGGGCATATGTCGTAGGTCGGATATATCACGGATCGGATCAAACACCCTTTGCTCTTGCGATCAGACATGGACGATCCGGGCTCAGCCTGGGAGCGATTCTCGTTGGGGATGAAGATCTCGCCATCCTCTTCTCATACACACGAGCTGCGTTCCTTGTCTCTGTTGACATTCCCGGTGAACTCGTTGCGTTTCTCGCCGAGTTGCTCCCATGGAGGAAGGCATCCGAGATCTATGCCTCGATCGGCTTCAGGAAGCACTCCAAAACGGAGCGGTATCGCGATCTCTCTCGATATCTCGAAAACTCAACAGACCAATTCGAATACTCCGAAGGCATACCTGGCCTGGTGATGATCGTTTTCACACTTCCAGGGTATGACGTCGTCTTCAAGGTGATCCGTGATCACTTCCCACCGCAGAAGAACGTGACGCCAGATACGGTCGCTAGGAATTATCGCCTCGTAGCGCGCCACGACAGGGCCGGGCGCCTCGTCGAGGCCCAGCGGTTTGTCGATCTCCGGCTTCCGGTAGCCAGGTTCGATCACGAGGTTCTCGACGAATTGCTGACCGAAGCGTCGCGCACCGTGAGTGAAAGCGATAACCAGGTGACGATCAAGACCGTCTACCTCGAGCGCCGTGTGACGCCTTTGGACATCTTTCTCAGGGAGGCCGACGTGGAAGCAGCTTCACGAGCGATCGTCGGGTACGGCACTGCGATCAAGAACCTTGCAGCGACGAACATCTTCCCAGGAGACATGCTGCTCAAGAACTTCGGTGTCACATCCCGCGGAAGGATCGTCTTCTACGACTACGACGAGATCTCGGCCCTGACCGACTGCAAATTTCGACGCTTCCCTGTGTCGGATGATCCCATTGACGAACTGTCCTCGACGCCGTCCTTCGGCGTCGGTCCGAACGATGTCTTTCCCGAGGAACTCCCGAGATTCCTCGGACTCAGCAAAGAGCTACGGTCGGTTCTCGACGTGTACCACGCCGACCTGTTCGGTGTCGAGTTCTGGCACGCTGTCCAAGGTAGGCTCGAAGCAGGCGAGATCATCGAAATACTGCCGTACAAGCGCTCGAGAACGCTTGACGAGCGCGGCGTCGGAGGGACGAGAGACGAGCGTTAGCAAGGATCGAGGGGGGGCCTGGTTGCCTGTGAACGTGGTTCGTCTACGGTTTCCCTATGGAGACGACCACCATCACGATCCGCACGGGACACGGCAAGACCATTGTCGACATCACCGCAGAGGCTGGTTCGTTCGTCGGTGGTCACGGAGACGGGTTGCTCAACGTGTTCGTGCCCCACGCCACAGCGGGCGTCGCGATCCTCGAGACGGGAGCGGGCACAGAGACTGACCTTCTCGATTCGATCGACCGGCTGCTCCCGTCCGATGACGCCCTGTACCGTCACCGGCACGGTTCCCCGGGTCACGGCGCTGACCACGTGCTCCCGGCTTGGATCGCCCCATCGATGGTCGTCCCGGTGGTCGGTGGCCAACTCATGCTTGGCACATGGCAGTCGATCGTGCTCGTGGACCCCAACAGAGACAACCCGACGCGTACCGTGCGGTTCTCCTTTCTTCCTTGACAGATGATTGCCGTCTTTTGCCACTTCGCCCACGATTTGCGTACACTTCCAGGCCAAGCCTCAATCGATTTCGAGGAGAATTCCACATGCAGCAGGAAACGCTGCGCGCTACCAAGCGCGAAACGGCGGGAAGCCGTGCGTCGAAGCGACTTCGTCGCGACGGCCGGGTGCCTGGTGTCGTCTATGGAACCGACATCGACGCAACCGCGATCCACGTATCAGCGCGTGAGCTCTACTCGGTGCTTCACACCGAAGCCGGACTGAATGCGATCATCGAGGTGGATATCGATGGCGAGTCGATACTCACCGTTGCTCGTGAGGTGTACCGCCATCCGGTTCGAGGTGAGATCGATCACCTCGATTTCATCCAGGTGCGCCTGGACGTCGAAATCGAGGCCGACGTCTCCCTTGATTTCGTCGGTACGGCGATAGGTGTCATCGAAGAGGAAGGGATCCTCCACACGCTCGAGCCAACGGTCTCGATCGCTGCACTTCCGAATGCGATTCCGTCCTCCATCGAAATCGATATATCGGATATGAAGCTGCACGACACGCTCACCGTGGCCGACCTCCCGGAGATCGAGGGTGTCGTCTACGTCACCGATGCGGACCACGCCATCGTCACGGTCAGCATGCGAGCTGCCGAGATCATCGAAGAGCCCGACCTCCTCGAAGGCGAAGAAGCCGAAGAGGGTGCCGAGGGCGAAGAGGGCGAGGGCGCAGAGGGCGAGGGCGCAGAGGGCGAAGGCGCAGAGGGCGAAGGCTGATCTCCGCGTCAGACAATCGCTTGGTAGTCGGGCTCCGCAATCCCGGACCCGAATTCGCAGGAACCCGTCACAACGTCGGTGCAGACGCCGTGGAACGATTCCTCACGGACGCGTCGCTGAGCCTGAAACGAGCGCCCCAGGGTATCCGAGCCGAGATCTCAGACGCCAATGTCGATGGTCATCGTGCGGTTGTGGGGATGCCGACGACCTTCATGAACGAATCGGGCCAGGCCGTGCAGCCACTGGTTCGGTATTACGGCATTGATCTCAGCCAGATACTCGTGGTACACGACGATATCGACGTTCCGTTCGGGAAGCTGAAGATGCAGTGGGCGCGAGGGCACGGTGGCAACAACGGTGTGCGATCAGTCGCGGGCTCCCTCAAGACGCCGGATTTCTGGCGTCTCAAGATCGGCGTGGGTCGTCCGCCGGGTCGCATGGACCCGGCCGACTTCGTTCTCAAGAGGTTCAAGCGATCCGAGCGACCGGAGATCGACGTATCCGTGTACCGTGCAGCCGAGGTGATCGGACGATTCATCGTTTCAGGCGGTGAGCAAACGCGACAGTTCACCGGAGAGCTGAACGACTGACGGAGACTGGCAGTGGGACGATACATAGGTGCCATCGACCAAGGCACGACCAGTTCCCGTTTCGTCATTGTCGATGCCGAGGGCAGCTTCGTCTCGATGGCTCAAACGGAGCATGAACAGGTGCTGCCTCGACCCGGATGGGTCGAGCACGATCCGGGCGAGATTCTTCGCAACACGATCGCTGTCATCTCGGAAGCACTCGATCTCGCCGGAATCCGTGCCCGTGATCTTGCCGGCGTAGCTATCACGAACCAGCGCGAAACGACCGTCGTTTGGGACAGAGATACGGGCGAGTCTGTTGCAAACGCGATCGTGTGGCAGGACACGAGAACTGCTGATCTCACCAAGTCCCTTGTTTCAAACTACGGCGCGGAAGCGTTCAGGGCCAAGACCGGCCTTCCGCCGGCAACCTACTTTTCCGGGCCGAAGGTCCGATGGATTCTCGATCAGAATCCAGATCTCGAACGACGGGCACATGATGGACAGCTCGCGTTCGGAACGATCGACTCCTGGCTTGCATGGCATCTGACTGGTCGGCACGTCACGGACGTGACGAACGCAAGCCGGACGATGCTCATGGATCTCGAATCGCTTTCCTGGGACGAGGAGCTCCAGGATGCCCTCGGCGTCCCAGGGTCGATGCTGCCCGAGATCGTGCCATCCATCGGCGACATTGCTCCCTGTGCAGGTGTTCTCGAAGGTACGCGGCTCACGACGATCCTCGGAGACCAACATGCTGCGCTTGTCGGGCAGGCCGCGTTCGATGTTGGTGATACGAAGGTGACCTATGGCACCGGGGCGTTCCTTGTCTCGAACACGGGGACTGAAATCGTCCAGTCGAATTCGGGTCTTCTCACCACCGTGGCCTATCAGATTGCCGGCGAACCTGCCAAGTACGCACTCGAAGGATCGGTGGCGGTTGCAGGGTCGGCTGTGCAGTGGCTGCGTGACAACATCGGGCTCATTGCCGGTGCTGAGGAGATAGAACCTCTCGCTTCCACCGTTCCAGACAACGGGGATGTGTACTTCGTGCCCGCGTTCTCTGGTTTGTTCGCTCCTCGTTGGCGCGATGATGCGCGAGGTGTTCTTGCCGGTCTGACGCGGTACTCGAACAAGGGGCACCTTGCCAGGGCTGTTCTTGAAGCGACTGCCTTCCAAACCAAGGACGTGCTCGATGCGATGGTTGCCGACACCGGCCGAGAGCTTTCCGAACTCAGAGTCGACGGCGGGATGGTCGGCAACTCCCTCCTGATGGGGTTCCAGGCAGACATCTTGGGCATCGACGTCGTTGTGCCTTCCATCACGGAGACCACGGTGCTCGGTGCCGCATTTGGCGCGGGCATGGCTGCCGGGGTGTGGAGTGACACCGACGACGTTTCACACCGATGGCGGGAGGCGGTCCGTTATCGACCCTCCATGGAGAGCGAAATGCGAGATCGCTTGTTGAGGGGTTGGGCCAAGGCCATCGAGCGGTCCCTGGGATGGGTTGAAACATGACCTCGTCATCGTCAACCCCACAGCGATAGGCTGCGGCTCGATGTCCATCCCGAATCTGCTCGCGCTCATCCGACTGATACTGACACCGGTTGCGATGTATCTGATTCTGCAGTCGCCGAACAGCCGGACGTACGCGATCGCCGCCACGGTGACGTTCATCATTGCAGCGCTAACTGATTTTGCAGATGGCTATCTCGCCCGAAGATGGAAGATCACCACGACCATGGGTGCATTTCTCGACACGGTCGCGGACAAGGTGCTCGTTTCCGGGGCCCTTCTCGCCCTTGTCGAGATCGGAACGACAAGCAGCTGGGTCGCCTTCATCATCATCGGACGAGAGGTCGCAATCATGGGATTGCGATCGGTCGCTGCCCTTGACCAGTCGTCCGTTCCACCTTCGATCTGGGGGAAGTCCAAAGCGGCGATCCAGTTCACAGCCATATCCTTCGCGATCCTGCGCATCGATGTGGCACTAGGCGGTTGGCGTCTTGATCAGTGGTTCATGGCTCTGGCTGTTGTCGTAACGGTCGTGTCCGCAGGCGATTACTTCTCGCGCTTCAGGACCGTGCTGACGCGTCGCGATCGTGCAAACTGAGGCGTTCCTCACTGGGGGAAGTGGTCTCGTGGGAGGTCATCTACTGGCCACTCTGACAAGCAGGGGAACTTCCGTGCGAGCACTCGCCCGAAGCGAAGCAGCTGCTGTTGCAGTCTCAGGTCATGGAGCTGAGCCGGTTATCGGTGACGTGTTCGACGCGGAAGCGCTCGCCGGAGGCATGTGGGGTGTCGACACGGTCTACCACGCCGCGGGCGTGAACGAGACGTGTTCGCGGGATCCACGAGCGATGGATCGGGTCAACATCGACGGATCCGTTGCAGTGATTCGTGCAGCGGCTGCTACCGGTGTTCGGCGGGTCGTGTACACATCTTCTGCCGCAGCGATCGGAGAAAGCGAAGGCATGATCGGTGTCGAGCACATCGCGCACTCGGGTGAGTTCCTATCTCCATACGCTCGCAGCAAGTACCTCGCAGAGGAGGCAGTTGCGAGTGAAGCCGAATTGCTCGGTGTCGACCTAGTCATCGTCAGTCCTTCGTCCGTCCAGGGACCCGGTCGCGCAACCGGGTCCGCCGCACTGCTCCTTCGTGTCTTGAACGCCAAGCGCCCGACACTCGTCGAGACGATGATGTCGATAGTCGACATACAGGATTGCACCGCGGGTCACATGAACGCGGCGAAGTTCGGCAGGGCGGGGGAGCGGTACATTCTGTCGGGTGCCACCATCACTGCCACCGAGGCAGTTGATCTGCTCACAGACGCAGTGGGTCGCCAAATCAGCCCGCGATGGGTGAGCAGGGGGCTCGTTCGGAGTCTCGGGATTCCGGCGGTGAGGGTCGTTGCGGTTGTTCGGCCGTCTCTGGGTGTGTGTCCCGAGCTGCTCAGAACACTGCTCCACGGCCATCGCTTCGATGGTTCAAAGGCAGCGAGCGACCTGCGCTTCACATACACAGAAGCGTCCGAGACGATCGCCCGCACGGTTAAATGGTTCCGAGACGAGGGTCTGATCAGAGCTCACTGATCGGGTCGCGATCGCCCGGATCAGCGCCTACGCGCTGAGAACCACGCTTTTCTCTGCCGATTACACGCTCTGCGTTCGATTCGCTGAGGACGTTGGTGGAAGGCTCCATTGTCCTGGGCAGCCGTCACAATCGACCCAGATCTGTTCGGGTGTTTCGCCTGTGAGCAGTCGACGTGCCTCCTCTCTGAGGAGAGCTCCGATGAGGATTCCTTGGGGTGTTGCGACGGTGACGAGTTTTGTGCCTCGTGCTTCCATTCGTTCTACGAGAGGTTCGAGAGGGGAATTCGGTCGCACGGTCGTAGGTCCCGTTTCCATGATCTGTTCGACACGCGTAGTTCTGTCGTACTGCCAGGCAGAGTCGCGCAGGCGCCCAACGACGACCCCGCCGCAGTCGATGACCACGGCCTCGTCCCATCCCGCAGCTTCAGCTCTGTCCGAAACCGTACCGACGGTCTCGTCTGGTGTAGCAGTCGGGATGTCGGGTCGGGTGGCATCTGACACAATGGGAGTGGTGGTTGGTTGCCCCTCGATTGGTAACCCGGCTGCCTTCCAATCAGCGATGCCGAGTGTGTAGTCGTAGACATCCGTGAATCCGATTGCTTCGAGCCGACACGCGGCTCGTGGAGACATGTCTCACAAACCATCGTGTCAGTACACCACCACCGGTTTGTCCCGTTGAAGAACGGATGTCGTTTCGGCATTGAGCTTCTTCAACGGAATGTTCACTGCGCCGGGGATGTGGCTGTTCATGTATTCGCGCTCGGGCAGCACATCAACGATCTGGGCACCCGAGTCGATGAGTTCCAGAAGTCTCTTGCGATCGATATCGACCGTCAACCGGTCCGGGTGTTCGTCGGGGTGCTGCATCCCATTCCTCCTTCAGGCCTTGGCGGTTGCTCGGTCGCGGTAACTGGATATTGCCTCGGCTACGTGCGCAAGACGGTCCGGGTTCAGTGAGTAGTAGCTCCATCGACCACGTTTCTCGCGGTCAATCAGTCCCGCATCGAGCAGCGCCTTGAGATGATAGCTCACTGTCGATTGCGCCAAGGGAAGATGTCGTTCGACATCGACGACACAGACAGGCTGGCCCGTGAGGACACGTGTCCAGGAGGACGGTTGCGGTGACCGTGATGAAGAGTTTGCGTGCGACCGAGACGATGGAGTCGGTCCAACATTGATCGATGGGTAACCCTCGACGCCAGATTCGATGAGACCGCGTGAAAGCTCGTACTCCGGTCGGCGCAATTCTGTCTTCCGCCGATATCATGCGAACTGCTCGGCTGTGATTGACCGAAGATCCTCGGGAATCGCCGTGAGTCTCCACGCTCGTACCGTGACCACCAGCTTTCGGGTGTGGCATGTTCTCACGTTGGTCGTGCGTCGAACGGCGATCGCTGTACCGGTAGCGTCACTCCTGTTGGTCGATAGTGCGCGGGTCGGTGGGTGGAAGACGGTCGCGGCCTTCCTTGACACCTACAATCGTCGACGCCGAGATCGCTATCCCCGTTGCCGATGTCACAGCGAGGGCGACAAGCGCACCTGCGTCGACGAACATTCCGCCGAGTGCCGGGCCTGCCGCGCGTCCCAGGGCCATGACGCCCTGGCCGTCACCGGCGCGCTCGCTTGGTTCGAGCGATCGGTCGACGAGCATCTGAAGGACCCCAGGAACACCCATCCAGAAGGCAAAGCCCCACCACGTCATGCCCACGTAAAACAACCACGACGGTCCGATGATGGTGATGATCGCGGCGGGTGCGATCGACGCCAGGGCCCATCCTGGATATCGGTGGCGCGTTGAGAGGCGAGCACCGAGGATCGCGCCTGCGGCATTCATGCTGAATGCGATCGACGCGGCAAAGGACGACAGCCCATGGATATCCCGTGCGATGATCGTCTGGTTGATGAACATCGCGGAACCGAAGAAGGTCAGCCCGAACAACGATGCGAGCAGGATTCGGTTCGACCGTGAACCGGAGACGACTCCTCTGGCTCGTTTGCGTCCACCCACAGGGGCCCACAACACGGCCGCAGGCACGGTAGCGATGGCAAGGGACGCATAAAGGGCTTGAACGCCCAAGCCGGCGATGATCGACATGAGGGGTGCGGCGATCAGCGCCGTCATCGGTCCCGTTGCGGCTATCGAAGACATTGAGCGCTGCCGTCGCATTGCGTTGGACCACGTCAACCACGTCATCGTTCCAGCGGCCAGGCCGGCCAATACGCGAAGGAGAAGAAGGATGGTGTAGTTGCCGGGAAAGACGCTGAGAAGGTTCAGCGATGCAAGAGCGATGGCGGAGATGCGAAGCAGCTTTCCGGATGGCCGCAGCAGTCGTGGGAACACGAAATTCGCAATGGCGAATGCCCCGACCTGTGCCACGGAAATCGATCCTGCGAAACCTTCCGAGATTCCGTAACGCTCCGAGAGCGGGGTGATGAGGAAGGGAGTGGAGGCGAACAGCAGCGTCACAGCGGCAGTTGCCGCGATGAGCGCGAGAGGGGCACCTTGACGGCCGCCATAGAGAATCCTGGACGGGACGTGCATCAGTCAATTATTACGGTGATCGGAGACGGGCGTGCCACATCACGCATCATCAGCCCGCCCGCCGGATATGGCTGGCCTGGCTGCTCCTGAGTTGAACGCACCGAACGCTTGATCGTCACATCTCGGCTGACTCTCCGACGGGCTCAAAGAGGTGCGCAACTTCCTCTCGAGCCTCGCCGGTTCCGAACGCGGTCAGGCTGTCGGTTGCTTCGAGGACGGTATCGCCGTGAGGAATCAAGACCCGAGACCCGCGGCGGATGGATACCAAGATCGCTCCGTCCGGCCATTCGATGTTCTTCACGAGTGTTCCCACAGCCGTGCTGCCTCTCATGATCGAGACTTCGAAGAACATGGCTCCCGGTTGGGTTCTCACCTTGAGTCGATCCCGGTACAGATGCCGTCCCGTCGTTGTGCCCAGGGCGTGATGGTACGCCGAAACTACCGATTCACGGCGGAACATCCCAACGAGATGTGTCGGATCCTCGTCGGCGACAACCGGGAGCCGACCGAGACCGAGCGATGCCATCCGGGCAAGGGCGGCTGACACAGGCATGTTGGGCGTGACGATGATCGGTTTCGGTGTGAGCGCGTCGCCAACCGTGAGGGATTCGATTGGGCTGCCGGCCTGCGAGAGGTCGGTAAGGCTGATCATGCCGACCAGTTTCTCGTCGTCGAGAACCGGCAGTCCGTGGTGGTGGGATCGCTCGAGTAGATCCTCGAAGGTTGCCAGTGACATGTCGCGTGTTGCATACGTGTCGACGGTCGACATCACCTCGCCCACGCGTACTGTGTCGAGCAAATCGATGTCCTCGCCTGTGGGCAGATGGATTCCTTTCCTGGCAAGTGACATGGCGTATGTGGACTGAGGATGGAGTCGATCGCTGATGAACGTGGCGAGTGCAGCGGCGAGCATCAGCGGGAGCACCAGTCCGTAGTCACCCGTCAACTCGAAGACAAGAATGATTGCAGTCAAGGGTGCCCGCGCTGTTGCCGCAAGAGCTGCGGCCATGCCGACCAATGCAAAGGCGCCGGGGTCGATATCGGACAGTGTCCACAACGGATCGACGAGGATTGCGAACCCCGCCCCCGCTGCCCCGCCAAACACCAGCGCCGGCATGAACGTACCGACCGAACCGCCACCCTTGCGGGTAAACGCGGCTGTGAAAACCTTGAGTGCTGCGATGATGATGAGAGACCACCACACGAAATCCCCGGCGTCTTGCAGGGAGAGCAGATCGGTGAGGAATAGTTCACCCGTGCCGAGAGTCTCGGGGTAGACAACACCGATGAGGCCGACGATGACGCCCATCGAAATCGGCAGCAACCAGGTGGGAAATCCCGCCCTGAGTCTGGCTTCGCTCGTGCGATCCAGGACTCGAAGAAAAAGGATCCCGAATAGAACCGTCACGATGGAAAGTGCTGCATAGAGGACCAGCTGGCGGGGATCCTCGAGTTCGTGCGCTGGGGAACGCAAGAATCGCTCCTCCCCGACGAGCATGTGAGTGGTGACCGCCGCGGCGACCGATGTGACCACGACCGCGCTGAAATGTCGGATAGCAAAGGATTGGAGGATCACCTCGAGTGCGAAGACCATCCCCGCGATTGGCGCGTTGAAGCTCGCTCCGATCCCGGCCCCGGCGCCTGCCGCTACGAGACTCTTGACTTGGTCGAGACCGAAGTGGCTGTGTCGAGCGAAGGATGATCCGATGGTGGCACCGATCAGAACGATCGGACCCTCCCGTCCACCGGAACCTTCAGTGCCGAGGGTCACAGCGGTCGCCGCGATCTTGACCGGGACGAATCGGGAGGGCAGGTATCCTCCTTCGAGATTCACGCTAACCATGGTCTCCGCCACGCCCCCGCCCGAGATTCCTGGTCCGAGCCACCGATTCAGCGACCATGAGGCGACCAGTCCCAACGGAATGGAGATGACTACCATCCACCGACCGATCCCCGCGACTTGGTCAACATTGCTCAAGACTCCGGTGACGAACGCGATACCCCACACCAGCAAAGAGGCTCCAACTCCTACCAGAATTCCGAGGAGGAGAGCCGCGGACAGGAAGGCAGTTTGGCCTCGAGATGTGAGCGCAGCACGAATCCTCGCCTGAGCAGTAGCCATCGGCGAAATCATAGTGAGCGGAGTGGCTGTGCCATCGCCGCAAAACGCATGAATCTCGTGTGGGGACGTCCCTTGCTCTTCATCGCTGCGGCAGTGCCGGCATTCCCGATGTCTGAGGGCGAAAGGGCATCGGCCAAAGCTCCGTAGTTCCGTCGGCATCATCAATCAGGGATTCATGAGGGAGCGGACGCCTTCTCCCCGATCGTATCTCGCTTCGCGCTCGACGAGCCAACGTTCAGGGGGTCATCGGCATCTATCAACACTCTCCTACGTGTGATAACGGGGGAGGATGTCCCAGCTCATGAGAAACAAGCCGACCCGCGTCCAATGGAAGAACAGGTCGATGGACTCCGACTCGTCCATCGATCGAGCGTGTGTCTAGCGGATAGGGTTGATTCTGAACAGCGCAAGGTCGGTGCCGGTGCGAACAACATTGTCGAGTTCTTTGATCACGCCCACACGCCAGGTCGACGAAGCATCAAGGCTGTGCATGCCCTTTTCAAGGGCAGCTTCCTCCAGACCATTGCTACCGATACGAATCCTCCGGGCTTTTGACCAGATCCGCGATAGCACTCGACAGCTACGCGATCATCCCGCGCACAGAGCGATACCGGACCGGGCGTGGGACAACGGATGTGCTAGTCGTTCATCCGCAAATCGGCGGTACCCACACAAGGCTTGAGCAGACGGATGTCGGAATCGGCAGATGGTGGCGGGACAGTGCCGTATCCAGCCTGGTTCAGAAAGTCCGAGTCAGGTGCCTTTGTGCGGGCGATTCGCCTCGGTTAGCGGAGTCAACGCGTTCTCCGAGATGATGCTCTTGTGGCCGTCGTCCCACTGGATCTCGACGCGGTGTAGGTCGCGAACCGCAATGACCTTGCCCGTCGCAGCGACCTGTCCGGCCTTCTTCGAGAGTCGTTCAACGCGGGTTCCCTTACGAAGCATGTTTTACCTCCTGGTCACATGCTACAGGCAGTAGCAACGCCCTGAGGAGCCGACCGAGGCCGCGCATGAGGACTCTCCACGTCCTCCGTCTGTTGCGACGTCATCTCACGCACCCTCTTGGTTCTGCTTGGCACGCCACGAGCAACACTGAAACAAGCATTCCCAGCGGAAGCGTCGCTATCTGGGACGGTTTCGAATCCCGCGCTGTCAGATCGCAGCAGCGTGGAGATCCCAGACGCGCTGAAGACTTCAGCCCGATCTGCGATCGGCAATACGTAGTCGACCGCCTCTCCGATATGAAGCGGCCACTGTTGCAGATGATCCTCCGACCGGAAGAGATTCATGCGACTTCAGTTGAATGCCCCGGAACCGACTCTGGACAGAGCGAAGGGCGACGACCTACGCCCCACCGCAGAATCGGGTGTGACATCGGTCCGGGCGGTGAATCCGAAGATTGCCGTTGCACGTCTCAACGATGTCTCGTGAAGCCAGATCGAGCGGCGAGCGCGATGCCATGACGGCCGAAGCGTCGTACTGGAGGTTTCGCGGCATGTGCGTGGCTTGAGGAGCTTGCACACGGAAGCAGCATCCACACAGAATTCGAAGGCGCTCGGACTCTGGTCAACCTCCTTGCCCTCGACCCGTGATCGACGCTGGTCGGCATCAGGACCTGAGCTGGATGGGCCGGTCTGTTCCTCGCGAAGGAATCCGGAAGTTGTTTCATCCTGATCGTGGTCCACGGTTGACAACGCGACCACGTGCTGCAAATGTCAAGACATATTGAGCAGCCGGCGTCACATCGGCGCTGTGTGGACTCAACACAGTGGAGGTTCTGATGCCCACTACCCAACCAATGCCGCCTGTAGCGCTGATCGTCAGCTACACGGTCGCCGATTTCGATATATGGAAGGCCGTATTCGACGCCGGGGAAGACAGGAGACGCTCCGCGTCGATCGTCGGTCACCACATCAACCGGACCGAGGACGATCCCAATGCCTTGAGTATCTATTTTCCGGCAACGGACGTCGGCAGTGTCAAGGCATTCACATCGTCTGAGGACCTGAAGGCCGTTATGGCTGAAGCGGGCGTTACAAGCGCGCCCGAGATGGCGTGGGTAACGCCGGTACGAGATGCCGTTGTTTGGGACCGTGAGCTGCCCGCATTCATCATCACCCACACTGTGGCCGATTTCGACAGTTGGTTACGCGGGTATGACGATGCCGATGAGTTGCGAGCGGCTAAGGGCATTCTCGGTCATGCTGCGAATCGATCGATGGATGATCCATCGGTTGCCACCGTGTACCACCAAGCTGAGTCATTTGACACGCTGCGTGCATTTCTCGCAGATGAGGAGTTGAAAGCGGCGATGGAAAGGGCCGGCGTGACTTCAGAGCCAGCCGTTTCGTGGTACACCGGCGGCTGGGGCAGACGCTACTAATCTGACAGGTCGAAGCCACACCTGAGCGATAGCGAATCGGTCCCTGGGTCGTCATCGGCCCCATGTTCGGTGGCTGGCTGTCCTCTCACCGTTGTGAATCTGTCGCGGGATCGAGTTCGTCGGTCAGATCCTGCGCGACGATGAACAATCCATCCGACTGCGCGACGATCGTGCCCTCGTGAAGCATCTCGCTTGCGATCTTGAGCCTCCGTCCCCGCCGTTCGAGCACCGTGCCCCTCATCGTAAATGACACGTCTGCGTCCGCCGTCTTCCGATATCGGATTGCAAGGGTCGCTGTGAAAACGAGCACTTGGTGGCTATACATCGCCGACCATGCCGAGATCTCGTCGAGGGCCGTTGCAACGATGCCGCCGTGAAGCGTGCCTGCAAAACCCGCGAATTCGGGACGTGGCGTAAACGGCGCAGTCACCGTCTCGCCCTCTTGCCGGAAGTCGTCGAGATGTAACCCGAAGGGGTTCCCCTCGCCGCATCCGAAACATCGGTCATAACGAGCTCTGAGCGCTTCGATATCCACGTCGGAACCCTACTCGTAGCTACTCGGCGAGCGACCGATCACCGCTAGCGACCACATCGGCTCCTACGGCGGGAGCACGCAACGGTTGCTATCGGTGCGCATATCGCGGGTTGTGGCATCTTGCAGGTTGTCTATGCTCGACGGCCCGGTTATGCCCAGAACTCGTCGAACAGGTTCGAGTCCTCGGGGAAGGCCCAGAACTCTGTCATCTTCCCGTCGCGCATGTGGAAGACGTGGACCACCCGGCCCTCGAAAGACTTCTCGCGGCGGGTTGCCGACACGGTCACGAGAGCAACACCGTGGTCGTCGTTGGCCAGCATGTCGTGGATTTCGTTGCTGAAGGTGCCTCCGGTTTCCTGCATCAGCAGCCCGAAAAATCCGAGCACCGCTTCCTTGCCTTCATAGTCGCCGGTGAGGATGTTGTTTCCGCCCGAGTGCCACACGATGTCGTCCGAGAAGAGAGCGCTCACCGCCGCCAGATTGCCGCTGGCGAACGCCTCATAGCCCTCGCGGGCTCTCTCGAGATTGGGATGGTCGGCCATGGGGGCACCTCCCGATGCGCTTTGCTCCCTCTGGTGGAGAGGGGCTGTTTCTGAGCCTAGGCTCGGCGACCACCGGATACAGAAGTTCCTCTCCTCCGCGTCGCTGTCACGAGCACCGGCACGGGCTGTGTGGTAGTTTGGCTGATACTGCGGTCGACCGATGAAGGAGGTTTCCCGTGGACACGTCCGATCTGAGTCGAGTGGTGGGTCGGGTGCTCGAGCCGGGTGATGGTGGGTTTGATGAGGCTCGGGCTCTTTGGAACACGAGGTTCGATCGTCGGCCCGACCTTGTCGTCCGGTGCACGAGCAGCAGTGATGTCAAGGCTTCGATCGATTACGCCCGTGAACACGAGATGCAGTTGTCGGTGAAGGGTGGCGGTCACTCATACGCCGCCAATAGCGTCGCCGACGGTGGCCTTCTCATCGATCTTTCATTGATGAAGGCGATACGTGTGGATGCCGAAGCAAGGACCGTGACGGTCGAGGGAGGGGTCACTTGCGCAGAGATGGACGCCGCTACGCAAGAGTTTGGTCTTGCGACTCCGACGGCGACGGTCTCATCGGTCGGTGTGATCGGTGCAGCGCTTGGTGGTGGTGCCGGGTATCTGTCGCGCAAATTTGGGCTGATGATCGACAATATGATTTCAGCGGAAGTAGTAACCGCAGACGGACGAAAACTCCGAGCCGCCTCAGATGAGAACGCCGACCTCTTCTGGGCTCTCCGAGGTGGAGGCGGGAACTTCGGCGTAGTCACGAGTCTCGAGTTGCGACTACACGACGTGGGTCCTCAGGTGCTTTCGGGGCAGATCGTGTTCCCATTCGATAACGCAGGTGCTCAGCTTCGTTTCTTCAGGGATTTCATGGCTGAGGCCCCCGACGAGTTCCAGTGTTATCCGTTCTGTTTCCGTGTCCCACCCATCGACGTGTTTCCCGAGGAGTTTCACGGTCAGCCGGTTCTCGACTTCGTTCTCTATCACCAAGATCCCGATGCAGCCGACTTCGTTTTACCTCTTCGGGAGCTGGGTGAACCGATTCTGGAGGAGGCTCGTCTCGGCCTGTACGTCAACGCGCAGACCGGCTTCGACGCCAACCTGCCCAAAGGTCAGCGGTACATCTCGAAGGCACACGACCTCGACGGACTATCGGATGGGGCCATCGACACAATGGTCGAGTTCGTACCTCGCATGGTCGGCCCTCTATCGGCCGCGTACTTCGATCCGCTCGGCGGGGCTATCGGTCGAGTCGATCCGTCGGCAACACCGTACGGGGGTAGGGGCACGAAATACGGATTCCACCTCATTGCCGGTTGGATGGACCCAGCGGAGGACGAATCGGTACTGGCCTGGGCCTCCGAGTTCCAAAGCACAATGGCAGCCCACGCTACCGGGGGTGTCTACGTCAGCCTCATCGCCGACGATGAGACCAACCGGATACCCGCTGCATACGACGCCAACTACCGACGGCTGGTGGAACTGAAACAACAGTGGGACCCCGCCAACCTCTTCAGCAGCAACTACAACATCCCACCCGGCTGAGGTCGATTGTCCGTCCATGACGGAACGCCCGCCTCACGTATCGATCCGGCAGTCTGTGAGGGAGCGGGCCGTGTCAAGGTCGTTCGCCCGGCGTGTCTGCCAACCTCGCCCTCGCCGCGGCTGCAGAGAGAGTCTTCTCGATCAAGTCGGTGTCGAGCCTGAGCGGTTCGTACGTCGTGCCGCTCCACATCGTGCGAGGCGTTGAGTAGAAGTCGCCACCGTAGACATGGAGCGCTGCCGTCCACTCTCTGGTTGGGTTCGTAACCGAGTGAACCACATCGGAGCCGAGGCCGATGACGTCCTGCTCGGTGATCGTCTTTCCAGTATGCGGCTCGATACGACCGTCTGCGATTCGCCGATAGAACTGATTGTCCTCCCTGCCACCGTAGATGCCAATGACAGCCCACATATTGTGGTCGTGAGGAAAGAGCTCCACCTCGGGGGGCCACACGATGTGGAGTACCGTGAGTTCATCGGATCGATGCCAGATCGCCGTCATCGGCTCCTCGGTGATGTCGCCCACTTCAGCCTCAATGCCAGATGGATTCGACACAGCACGGTCGACGATCTCTCTGACTGTCTTGTGTGCCCTGCCACCGGATCGCACGGCGGTCAAACACCCTGCGACGAACTCATCTTTGTCAAACGCAGCCATGCGTGCCTCCCTTGCCGCCGGCGAAGCGGGAACCATAGTGCAGCGAAGAGGCCACGCGCCCGATGGGGACGATCCGTTCCCCGGATTTCGGGCACAACCGGCGCGACACGGAAGGTCTCGGGGACAAGTTCGGCCTTTACCGCCCCGGCTTCCTACGCTTGTGAAATGTCGGACAGGGAACGATTCATCCCACAGCGGGCCTCCAAACTCACGAAGGAACTGTCGCGCCTCCCGTGGTCCGGTGAAACCGACGAGGCGGAGCAGTTCCGCGCGTTCAGCCGGCTGATATCCGCCCTGTACCACTACGAGTTCCACGAAAGGGAACAGGCTGCCATCGATGCCTGGGAGCAGGTCACAGACGACTCCGAGGCTGCTGGTCTGATGGTTGCCGAGCTCACCGACTTGCTTGAGACAGCGAACTACGTTCCCGTTACGATGGCCGAGCTGGAACACGCGCTCACCGCCGAGTCTCTGATCCCGCTGCGCCTCGACGTCGACGTCGATGATTATGACGATCTCGTCATCTACCGTCGAGGCAGTCGGCAAGAATCAGTTCAGATCCCGAAGTGGAAGGGCTTGAAGTCGGGAGAACAGACGATCACCGTGGACGACAGGGTTGTCGTTTATGCCAGGGTGAAGCCGCAGAGCTACTTCGATGAATCAAAGATCGATCCGACGAAGCGCAACCTTCAGCCCGGCCACGTGTCCCTTCGCCAGTTTCGGGATGTACCGCGGGCCGACATCGAGATGCTGCTGCCCTCTACACGGGTCGGGTTCCGCTTGGTCGATTCCCTGCTCATCGGGGTGCCGGCGATCGCCTCAGGGGTCGCGGTCCTTGCGACGAAGCTCCTGTCGACTTTCGGCCTGATCTTCCTGCTGCTGGGTGCATGGCTCGGGATCCGCGATGAGCAGCCGGAGATCGACCAGGCAACCCTCATCATCCTCCTCGGGGGAGTGATCACCCTGGGTGGGTTCTTGATTCGCCAGTGGACCAAGTTGAAGAACCGTCGTCTTGAATACCTCAAGACCCTCACCGAGAATCTCTATTTCCGAACCCTGGGCGCGGGACCCGGCGTGCTGCACACGCTGCTGTCTTCTGCCGAGCAGCAGGACGTGGTGGAGGTGCTTCTCGCGTACCGCTTCCTGTTGGACGCACCGAAGGGAATCACCGCGGACGAACTCGATGTCGCCGTCGAGCAGTGGTTGGCAGCGTCTGGCGAGGCGGACATCGATTTCGAGGTCGACGATGCCGTTTCCAGGCTCCGGCGCCTTGGAGTCGTCGAGGGAGGCACGGTCCTGCGAGCGCTTCCGCTCAGACAATCCCTCGTTCTCCTCGACAAGCGATGGGATGACTTGTTCTTGCACGGCGAGGTGGACGGTCAAACCAACACGATGGGTTCGTGAGAATCAGGCCGGTATGGCGGATCGGTCGTCGAAGCAGCGGTTGTCTCTGGCAGCACTACTATTCCATAGTGACAAAGTAAGGAACTACGGAATGTCAGTGGAGCGTGTCGTAAGCCGCCGATGGTGGCAATACAAGAGGACGTGGTTCTTCGGCGTACCGTTAGTCCTGATTCTCGGCGTGGTCGGCCTGTTCCTCTGGGGTAGTTCCCAGCCCAAGCCGGAGGGGTTTGCCCCAACGGTCACCGATCAAGTTGGCTCACCGAGCGCTGCGCAAGCTGCAGCGGTGAAAGAAACTCCCATCGATGAGCCGACTCGTTACACCGTGGATGCGCGAAGCAAGCAGGAGTGGATCCTGTTCGACTTCAACACGGGTTCGGTGGTCGACGGCGACTTCTCGGACGCAGGGTGGGACATCGCTTTGCAACGTACCAAGCTGCTCACGAACTCCGGTGTCACCAACCCATCGGGTCTCGGCGGTGCGTACGATCTCGGTGAGGTCCTGCTCGAGGACGCGGCGCCACCTGAGACGGCAGCGTTCTCCGTCGACATACTCGGTGGAGAGGACGAGGACGTACGCGAGAACCCCGCCATCGGTCGCTGGTACAAGTACTCGTTCATCAAGCATGTCGTGAGTGTCAAGCCCAACACGTACCTCGTTCGCACTGGTGGAGACCGCGACGCAATGGTCCAGTTCGACTCCTACTACTGCGAGGATGAAGAGCCGGCGTGTATCACCTTCCGTTACCGGTTGGTCCCGAAGGTCGACGTTGCGGTCCCGTAAATCCCGCCTGCGCTGGCCCTATCGTCGTTCCCAGCCCACTATGCGGTCGTAGCGATACGTTCGCTCTCTTGCTGGAGACCTTTGGCCAAGCCGTCGATCCCTTTGCGCATCTGCGTGCCGGTATAGCCCTTCAGCAGACGTCCCAAGAAGTTGGGCGTGTAGTCGTAGCGAAGGGTCAACTCCGTGCCGTCATCGTGCGCGGCGATGTTGAAATCCGCTACTGCGCTGGAGATCGGTAGCTTGAAAGTCTCATAGAGATTCACGGTCAAACGCTCATTCGGTTTGTGCAGATCGATGCGCTCGTTGACCGCGCCGAATGGCGCGAAGTTGCAATGTCGCGTGGATCCTTCGCTCACCGGCCCGTGGGAAGTCAACACCGACTTTGTGACGCCTGGGCTCCATCGCTGGATGTCTCCGAAGTCATGGAGCACCTCCCACACCGTCTCCACTGGGGCGTCGATTTGTCTTGTGATCGTGAACTCAGGCAACTGGGTGTCCTTTCTCCTTGGAGTATCAACGCGAGATTGGCATTCCGGATTCCGGCTGTTCCGGCGTAGGTATCAACGAGATCGGCGATCCTGCTCCTTGTCTGACGTATTTGACAAGCCCTGCCTGTTCCGTCGAACCGGCCTATGAAGCGATGATCGCTGGTAGAGTCGCTCAAGCGACGGACCCTACAGGAAGGCGTAGACCGATGCCAACGTACATGGACGTACACAACATGGATGGAGGAGTCTCAGTGTCTGATGTCGCTGGGGCTCATCAGGCGGACCTTGAGACACAAACCAGGTATGGAGTCGACTACAAGCGGTACTGGGTCGACGAGACAGCGGGAAAGATCTTCTGTCTCGTCGAGGCGCCTGACGCCGAGACTGCAGCCACAGTGCACCGAGAAGCGCACGGTCTCGTGGCCGACGAGATCTACGAGGTGTCCGAAGGTTCCTAGTCGGGAGTCTGTTTCGCACGTAGCGGTCTTGTGATCGTTCGGGCGTGTCGGCACGCCCTATACGTCGACTCCAGGTCGGTACGATTCTTGGTGTTTTCTGCTTGATAGTCGAACGTATGTTCGATAGATTATGGGTGTGTGCTATCAGAATTCGGTCCTGGACCGGGCTCTGGTGACGGATGAAGGCAGCGGGCTGGATGT